>NZ_VPEO01000101.1:0-1620 GCF_013417155.1 Acinetobacter sp. YH16052
TTTTCCGGATCTTTTTTGGCTCCCCGAATACTGCATTCCCAGACAATGCAGACTCGCCAATTACTAGCGCGCAGGATATCTACAGCTCTGGAATCATTCGCCTGATTACGGCAGATTTTTTCCTGCCAGAATTCCGTCCGCGTTGCCGGTAACCTGAAAAGATGACAATTCTGATGACCATGCCAGAAACAGCCGTGTATAAAAATCACTGACCTGTATTTTGGCAAAACAATATCAGGTTTTCCCGGAAGATCTTTTACATGAAAACGATACCGAAATCCTTTTTTATGAAGCAAATGTCTGACTAATAATTCAGGCTTTGTATTGCTACCTTTGATTCCAGCCATCATACGGCTGCGTGTAGATGGATCAACAATGTCTACCATCTATCTCTCCTAAGCTATATTCGAAACTTAACAGAATAAAACTTCAACAATATTATTTATATTGCACATTTTTCATTTAATTATAAGTACTCGTGTCTAGCTAATATTTAACATAAAAACTCTTATACGCAACCCAGGTTAATCCTGGGCTTTCTGTTCAATCTCATCATTGGTCGAGAATGTGTCTGGATTCGTGAGATTGATGTTTTCCTGGCATTGATCGCATACCAACAGTCCTGCAAAAAGCTGTACATTTTTTCTTGATTGGCAAAGAGTACAAGCCTTCGGAAACATTATTGTATTTGCTGTAGTAGTGATATGAGTGCTCATCACAATTCCTCGAATAAGATTTCTTACTATCTTCTCTTAAACTTCAACGCTTGAGTATTGAAGAAGGTCCATTTTTGGAACTTTTGTAGAAAATAGGTATAGAACTCACTGATATTGAATACTCTCAATTTTTTAACTACTTTTAACGCCTGAAATAAGAATTCAATTTAGGTTCTAAAACCTTACTTAAAATCTATCAACTGAGTGATTTTTACAGGTTTAAATTCCTAAAAAATATGTCATGTATGATTTGTTAAATTGACCGAATTGACAGTTTTATTGCTTATCGAAAAGTGCGCAGATTATTTTAATTAATTTTCAATAACTTATGCTGTTTTTATGGCTTTTACCTGCGCAAACTTGATTTTCAATAACTGCGCAGGGTATTTATCTATATATATTAATTACTTATGCTGTTTTTTTCCATTTTTCGAGCGCAGATAGGTGCGCACCCTATTTTTCATTAAATAACAATTGCTTAGAGCATTTTTATTGGTTTTTTGAGCACAGAGAAGAGCGCAGCAAATTAATAAATAAAATCAATAACTTATTTTAAAAAATGCGCTTTTTGCTGCGCAGCTTTCTAACACACAAAATAATTACCCAAACCCTTACAGCATAAGGATTTGAAGGTTGTCATCGTTAGATGCGTGGTGTGTGACAAAAAAATCCCGGCGTGTGCCGGATCCTTGATTGGAAAATTGGCTAAAGTGACGTAGGGCCGGTGCTTGGTTTTGCATGGAAAAAAGTATTTATTTCTTAGTTTAGAAAAACGTAAAAAGATCAATTTTTTTGTCCCTTCATCCAGGTTAAAAATTTCAACCCAAAACTTTAATTATGAAGAGCTTCATAGAAAGCGTTCAAATGCGATTTAAGAGCCTTTACTTAAAAAACATAGATCTCA
>NZ_VPEO01000102.1:0-2321 GCF_013417155.1 Acinetobacter sp. YH16052
GCGAATTCCGAGTTTCTTTTGCTTTTTCTAAAAGTCACGAAAATATTAACCAAAAAATTGCCCCTCGAATCGAGCGAGAGCGAGATTCAATAGAGTTTGAGCGTAGCGAAAACCAAGGGCAATTTTTAAAGGTGTATATATTTTTTAATATTTTTAACTTTTAAATACTTTTAGAACGTCTGTAATGCTCATATAGAAAGGATTATAGATATTTAATTCATACATTTACCTAGGAAACTCCATACATTTACCTAGGAAACTCCATACATTTACCTAGGAAACTTCATACATTTACCTAGATCTTCATACATTTACCTAGATATAAATAATCTCTATATTTTTAGCTAATTTTAGTTCTTTCACTATTTGTTTTGATTGATTCTTATACTTATAATTTATAAATCAGACTATTTTTTATACTCCAAATTTATAGATGGATAATTTTTTATACTTTGATAAAGATCAAAAAATTAAAAAAACACTGTACAAAAGAATAATCATACATTTTTCTAGGTTTGACTTTACTATTGTTAGCTCATATATTCATACATTATCAAATATGTATGAATTAAAAAAATATGGATTCTCAATTAGATACTATAGTAGTTGATGATCATGAATACCCTATTCAAAAGCCTGTAGCTCAATATCCAGCAGAATATACAGTCATGCAGAATAGGATGATCGAAGCGTGGAATAGCATGTCCGTAGATGAAAAAAGGATCTTTATTTTAGCTAGCCCTATAGTTCGTCTTAATCCAATGAGTGAATCTAGTAAATTTACTATTACTGCTAAAGACTTTGCTGAAGCATGTGATATCGAACTAGGCAGTGCCTACTCTCAATTAAAAAGAGCTGCTGATGATCTTCGTGGAAGATACTTTTCTTACATAAATACAAAAGGTAATCGCGTGTCGGTTCACTGGGTAATTCGTATTGAATATGCAGATGGAAAAATAAGCTTTTACTTCACAAATGAAGTCCTGTTTATGTTGTCTATATTTAATAACAATCATCCATACACAAAGTTTACAATTAAAGAAGTTTTACAGCTAAGAGGATCCCACTCCATCCAGCTTTATCAATTATTAAAACAATACGAAAATATAGGACACAGAGATTTCAAAGAAGAAGAGTTCAGAAATATATTCGAGTTACAAAATAAGTATTCCTTGCTTTGGAATTTAAAAAAAAGAGTTATCGTACCAGCGGTATCAGAAATTAATAAATCTACTGAACTACAAGTATCTTTCTCCAACCTTAAAGATGGCAAAAAAATTACAGGTTTTAGATTCGTAATTGGAAAAAAAGAAACTACGAAGCCTTCTAAAGAAAAGAAAAAAGAAAAGCCTCTTACAGTTAGCCAAATTGATTTGTTCTCAAACAAACTTGCCTATGACTCAGCTTTTGCGAACCAATATAGTGAAGTTGGTGAGAGTTATGAGGATTTTGCTAAACGAATTGCTAATCAGCTAATAGACCCTGCAAAAGTAAGAGAATATATGCCTTACTTAAAGCAGTTAGGATTCAAGTCATTAAGTTAATTGACACTGTCAATTGAATAGTCAATTATTAACATGACTTGATAACAACTTTACAACTATGAAAAAGCTATCAGTATCGGAACTTGCAAAGCTATATGGATATTCACGACAAGCTATATATGCTCATATTAATAAAGGAAATTTATCTAAAAGCTCAGATGGTTTGATTGACTTTGCAGAGGCACTTAGAGTCTTTGGAGAACCACAAAACAAAAATGTAACTGTCAATCAAAGTAAATCAACTGACAGTCAAAACTTAACAGAAATTGACATGCTAAAACGTCAAGTTGACATGCTTGAACGTCAATTAAACCAATCAATTTTGCGAGAAAATCAGTCTTTAGAGAGAGAAAACTTCTACCAAGAACAAATCGAAGCAATGCAACGCCTACTGGAAGCCCCAAAACCTCCAAAGGTAGAAGATCCAACACCAGTTGCAACACCCCAAGAGACTGTTGAACCAAAAGAAGAAGCTGAGATTCAGACTGAGATCCAAGAGCCTAAGAAGCGAATTCCAGTACCAGAGCATATTGAACCTGAACCTGAAAAAAGGGGCTTTTGGAGCCGTTTTTTTAGACCCTATGATTAACAAAAATTATTTAATTAAAATGAATAAAACCGTGGAACATTGATCAGTAAGTAAGCGTGGAACATGAAAAATCATAAAAAAAGCCCATTCGAGGGTGAATGGGCTATAAAACTTGAATCAACAAATTGAATTATAACACAATTTCAAAAGCATTGCGTATAAGGTGTATTATGTTAATTTTAGAAAAT
>NZ_VPEO01000103.1:0-2311 GCF_013417155.1 Acinetobacter sp. YH16052
TGCTATACGAGATCAATTCAAGAAAAAATTAGCTAAGGTAATAGAGCAACCACATATTCCAAAGAATATGCTTAAAGGTGATCTTGCAGGCTGCTATAAAATAAAATTATTAAAAGCTGGTGTCCGACTTGTTTACCAGGTCAAAGATGATCAGGTAGTTATTTTGCTAATTACCGTTGGAAAACGAGCTGATAGCATTGTTTATGATGAAGCAAAAAAGCGGATAAAAGACTAAAAATGGGAGCTGCATGCCCACTGCTGTCCCATAGTTTGCTTTAAATAAAAAAACCTGAGTCCTAACAGTTAAAATATGAGTGCAAACAAACACTTTAACGACCAGGATTCAGGTTTTGTCACATCAGAATACCGTATTTCATGAGCTAATTAAACCTGTTGTGCGACAGGATTTTGAACAACTTGCTAAAGTACACCATGTTGGACAGAAATTTAGAGCGGCTTCCCGGTGGGATCAGTTTATTGCCATATTGATGTCTCAATTCTCTTGTAGGCAAAGTCTGAGAGATATTCAATCCAATTTGGAGTGCCAACAGGAAAAGCTAAGTCATCTCGGAGCAAAGTCTATTCCCCGAAGCACGCTGGCACGAATCAATGAGCAGCAGCCTGCTGCCTTGTATCAACAGCTATTTTACAAGTTGCTTAAATACTATGAACACTCAAAAGTAGCTCATAAATTTCGCTTTAAGAATCCCTTGTATTCCTTGGATGCCAGTCATATTGACCTGTCGCTTTCCTTATGTGAATGGGCCAAAGTTCACGACTCAAAAGCCAGCATGAAACTCAGTATAGGATTGAATCACAGCAATGATATTCCTGAGTTTGTTGCAGTTGAAAATGGCAAAGAAAATGACATGGTACAAGGCCGCAAATTCCAGTTTCCTGCTGGCAGCATTGTAGTTTTTGATAAAGGCTATGTCGATTACCAATGGTATGCAAATCTGACTGCTCAAAACATTGGATTTGTCACACGTTTTAGGCCTAAATCTGTGTATCAGGTGATCCAGCAACATCCAGTGCTTGAATCCAAAGGTATTCTAAAAGATGAAACCATTCAGCTGAATAGCGCACATGCCCTAAAAAGAAAAGCCCCAGTGTTAAGAAGAATTGAATATAGAGATCAGCAAAGTGGCAAGCACTTTAGCTTTCTCAGCAATAACTTTCATTTAGCCGCCTCCACCATTGCGGCGATTTATAAAGATCGTTGGAAAGTTGAGCTGTTCTTTAAGGCGATTAAGCAGAATCTCAAATTAAAAGCGTTTCTAGGCCGCAGCAGGAACGCAATTCAGACACAAATCTGGATTGCGATGATCGCCTATTTATTGGTGAGTTTCGCTCGACATTTAGGAAAAACAGGTTGGACAGTTCAACGTTTACTCAGAATAATTCAAGTGAATTTGTTTGAAAGAAGAACTTTAAAAGCTTTATTTTCACCCGATAAAATACCCATTAAACAAGAGGAAGCTTATTTAAGCTTCCTCTTGTGAAAAATTGTGGGACAGCAGTGGCTTATAGCTACCTTTTTTATCGTTACACATTGAATCCTATATGTTTTCCTGTTGGAAGCTCTACATCAATACGGAGCTTCCCACCCATTGCCTCAACATACTTTTTCATGGTTGAAATCTTAAGATCATTGCCACGATTTTCTATTGCTGAAAGCGATGGCTGTTTTATTCCCAAAGTTTCAGCAAGCTCTTTTTGAGAAATTTCGAGTTCTTCACGAATAAGATGAAGCTGATTTTCTAGCAGTAATTCATCTGCCATTTTTTGAATACGGGCTTGGCTCTCTGGAGAGCGGCTAGCTAACAATTCTTGTAGAGTCTTAGCCATTAGATTTATCTCCTAGGGTGGTGAGATGAAGTTGGTATTGTTCATCTGCAATATCCAGCATGTCTTTATAAAAACGCTTTTTACCGCCTTTATCAGCAATACATAGAACAATAGCCTGTCGTAAGGGATCAAATGCGAAGAAAGCTCTTAAGGGTCTACCGCGATGTTGAACGCGCAGTTCTTTCATATTGGTAAATTTAGACTCATACACAGTATCTACTAAAGGACGGCCTAAACTCGGTCCCTGCTGCTGTAGAACAACCAGGGCAGCTAGGACCTTCTCTTGTGTCGATTCATCTTGCTGTTCAAGCCACTGATTAAATAGATCTGTCGTAATGACTGTCCACATACCACAACCAAAATATAGATTATAGTCTATATTTTAGGAGCATTATGCTTGTTTTGCAAATGAGAAATGATAGGCAATAAAAAACCCCGGCATCCTGCCGGGGTTTTTCATATT
>NZ_VPEO01000104.1:0-2236 GCF_013417155.1 Acinetobacter sp. YH16052
TATAATCAGCGAAGAATTCAAAAAGGCTTGGATTTTAAGACACCAAATCAAATGGCAGAAGACTTTTATCGGTTAGCTGCCTAGAATCTCCCAAGTGAAAGTCTCCTGCTAATTCAGCACACATCAATACGAGTATTGGACTTACCCGGAACTTACAGTTTAAAACCTAGTAGTTTAGATGAAGAAGTCACCAGGGCAGTTTGTTTGGGCGAGCTAAAAGGTGAAATTCTACCCGATATTTTTATATGCGTTGTAGATGCCACAAATTTAAGCTTACATTTGAGCTTGGTTCTCGAAGTTCGTGCTCTAAATCGCCCTATGATTCTTGTATTAAATATGATGGATGAGGTCAAAAAGCGTGGTATTTCCATTAATAAGGATAAACTGTCTCAACTGTTAGGTATCCCTGTAGTTGAAGCTGTCGCAGTTAAAACAAAAGGAATTCAAGATTTAATTAATCAATTAGATCAAAAAAATCTTTTTATTACTCCTTATCATTCTGAATTAAGTCATTTTGAACAGGTCAAACAAATCACCAAACAAGTTATTTTAAATAATGACAGTGGTGATAAAAGAACCGCATTTCTAGATAAAATTTTTCTACATCCTGTATTGGGTTTAGTAATCTTAACTTTAACCATGTTTGTGATGTTCCAGGCGGTATTTATATGGGCAACGCCTTTTATTGAATTCATTGAAAATTTTGTCGCATGGCTCAGTGATTTTATTGGACCACTAATCCAACATCCTCTATTAAAAAGCTTGGTTGTGGATGGGGTAATTGCTGGTGCAGGTAGCGTGCTTGCATATATGCCTCAGATTTTGATTTTATTCTTCTTCATTTTAATGCTTGAAGAGTCAGGCTATTTACCCCGAGCAGCATTTCTTTTAGATAAATTAATGTCTAAAGCCGGGCTTAGCGGCCGTTCATTTATTCCTCTGCTATCCAGTTTTGCTTGTGCGATTCCCGGAATTATGGCAACCAGAAGTATCAGCTCTGAACGGGACCGATTAGCAACAATTATGATTGCACCCTTGATGACCTGTTCAGCAAGATTGCCAGTATATGCTTTATTGATCGCGGCATTTATTCCCAACCAATTAATCTACGGCTGGTTAAGTCTGCAAGGATTAGTCCTTTTTGGTCTTTATATGTCGGGAATAGTCTCAGCGTTATTAGTTTCAGTCTTTCTGGAGTTGGTTCGAAAAGATAAAACTGAAAGTATTTTTATTTTTGAACTTCCCACATACCGAATTCCAGATATTAGAAATATTGCATTAGGCTTATATGATAGGGCAACTATTTTCTTAAAACGAGTTGGTGGCATTATCGTTGCGCTGTCTATCTTGTTATGGGTGCTAGTCACGTTCCCTCAACCACCAGATAATGCAACCATGCCGGCCATTAACTATAGTTTAGCTGGTCAGTTAGGGCATTTAATTCATCCTATATTTGCGCCTATTGGGTTTACATGGGAAATATGTATTGCACTCATTCCTGCTATGGCAGCAAGGGAAGTTGTAATTGCTGCTCTTGGGGTGATTTATGCGATGTCAGGTGATGAAGATACAGTAACTCAAAGTCTGTTAAGTCAAATTTCAGGCCCGGATGGATGGGGGTTAGCCACAGGTTTATCATTATTGGTATGGTTTATTTTTGCTCCCCATTGTCTTGCTACGTTAGCAACAATTAGACGAGAAACTGGCAGCTGGAAACAGCCCATCATTATGGCAACTTATTTGTTTGCATTAGCCTACATCTTTTCATTCATCACATATCAAGTTGCGAGTAATTTTTAATTAGCAAATGAATAAAATAAGGGAGCTAGCTCCCTTATTTTATTGAAATACTCACTATAAATGAAGCGCTTTTACAAGAAAAACTGTATAGATATCAATAATATTAAACAGCTTCCTAAGAAAACTTCTAATTTAATTATAAATTATGAAAGAGTTCCCTCTTTTTAGTGCAATTCATGAAATTAGGTTTAAATATCAAAAATTATGGCTTAATGAAGAGCATGATCTTGTAGACACTTTTAGTGAAATAATAATCAAAATATTGGAATGCTCCCAGTAGCCTAGACACAAAACCGATTCTAAAATTCTTCTCTGTACACGACAAATTTCACAGAACCCTTATCCTATCAGGATTCTGCTTTCTTAAAATTGCCAAAATTTCCTTAAACTCTTCTTTTTTCCCAAAACCAATTAAACGCTGAATCGCCATTTGAAC
>NZ_VPEO01000105.1:0-2209 GCF_013417155.1 Acinetobacter sp. YH16052
GCTTTTGATCTTGCTTTTGCTTTTTCTCAAATTCACGAAAATATGAACCAAAAATTGCCCCGACGAATCGAGCGAAAGCGAGATTCAATAGAGTTTGAGCGAAGCGAAAACCAAGGGCAATTTTTTACTCCCTGGGCTTTTAATTATTTTTAAGCTTTTAAATGCTTTTAATTAAGCTGTAATCCTTTATTCATAATGGTTCTAGAGATATTAAAACGAGGTTTACCTTGCATTAAAACGAGGTTTACCTTGCATTAAAACGAGGTTTACCTTGCATTAAAACGAGGTTTACCTTGCATTAAGCGAGATAATTATATAACCTCGTCTTATTGAATTAAAAATATAATCTTTTCATATGAAAACAGAACTAGTTGTTAAAGATAACGCCTTAATCAATGCCAGTTATAACCTCGATCTAGTTGAACAGAGGTTAATTCTCCTAGCTATTGTTGAAGCAAGGGAATCGGGTAAAGGGATAAATGCTAATGATCCACTAACAGTTCATGCTGAAAGTTATATTAATCAGTTTGGTGTACATCGAAATACGGCTTATCAGGCGTTAAAAGATGCTTGCGATGACTTGTTTGCAAGACAATTCAGTTATCAGAGTCTTAGTGAAAAAGGTAACACTATTAATCACAAATCAAGATGGGTGAGCGAGGTGGCTTATATTGATAATGAAGCTGTCGTTAGACTTATTTTTGCCCCTGCTATTGTGCCTTTAATTACTAGGTTAGAAGAACAATTTACAAAGTATGAAATACAACAAATAAGTAATTTAACAAGTGCTTATGCTGTTCGTTTATATGAAATATTGATTGCATGGCGTAGTACTGGAAAAACGCCTCTCATAACTATGTATGATTTTAGACAAAAAATAGGTGTACTCGAGACTGAATACAAACGAATGTATGATTTTAAAAAATATGTTTTAGACATTGCATTAAAACAAGTAAATGAACATACCGATATTATTGTCAAAGTTGAACAGCATAAAACAGGTAGATCTATTACTGGTTTTTCATTTAGCTTTAAACAGAAAAAATCAGCCACGCATTCAGTCGAATCTAAAAGAGATCCGAATACATTAGACCTCTTTTCAAAAATAACAGATAAACAACGCCATCTATTCGCCAACAAGCTCTCAGAGCTTCCTGAGATGAGTAAATATTCACAAGGCACAGAAAGCTATCAGCAGTTTGCTGTACGTATAGCTGCCATGCTGCAAGATGCAGAGAAATTTAAGGAATTACTTCCTTTACTCAGAAAATTAGGATTTCAATGACATTGTTAATTGAAATTGTTAAGTTAACAGTCAGGTATTAACACAAGTTGAAAACTGGTTTACATAATGAAAAAACTGTCAGTTTCAGAGTTAGCTAAGCTTTATGGATATTCAAGACAAGCCATATATGCACATATAAACAAAGGAAATTTATCTAAAGGATCTGATGGATTAATTGACTTTTCAGAGGCCCTAAGAGTTTTTGGGGAACCACAAAAAAAAGAGGATACAGTCAATCAAAGTCAATCAATTAACAGTCAAAACTTGACAGAAGTTGACTTACTAAAACGTCAAGTTGACATACTGGAAAAACAATTAAATCAGGCAATACAGAGAGAAAATCAATCTTTAGAACGTGAATCGTTTTATCAAGAACAGATTGAAGCTATGCAGCGCTTACTAGAAGCACCAAAAGCCAATATGACTACCTTTACCGATCAGAGCTTTAAACAGGATATAGCAACGGATCCTCGGTCGGAACTAGCAACGAACTATGACGAATTGACTACTCCTCAGCAAGACAATAAGCGTATTCCTATCCCGGAGCATGTTGAACCAGAACAGAAGAAGAGAGGCTTCCTAAGCCGCTTTTTCCTTCCATATGGTTAGCCAAGACTCCAGTTTTTTGAAGAGCCAATTTCAGTGCAAGCACTTGAAATAATGACTCCTCAAAAAACCGGATGATGTTTATTAAAACTGAATAAAACCGTGGAACATCGCTCAATTAGTGATCGTGGAACATGAATAATCAATAAAAAGCCGTTCTGGTGCCCTATACTCCAGAACGGCTTACGTTAATATAATGATATTTAAAGAGAAATATCAAGCATTTCGTATAAGGTGTATTATGTTAATTTTAGAAAATCTTCACTACTATTATTTTAAAATAAGCCTTATATCCAAGCATAAAACAAGGTTGTCTAG
>NZ_VPEO01000106.1:0-2197 GCF_013417155.1 Acinetobacter sp. YH16052
TAGATTTCACAAACAGGATTAACCAAAAACTGCCCCACGAAGCGAGGAACGAGCTTCAATAGAGTACGAGCTTTAGCGAGTACATAGGGCAGTTTTAAGTATTTCCCTATTTTTTAATATTTTAAATATTTTTAAATATTTTTAGACCCCACTCAAAGCCATGCTGTGCGTGGCTTTGCAAGGTTTAACTATGAGGGATTGACGCATAACTATGAGGGATTGACGCATAACTATGAGGGATTGACGCATAACTATGAGGGATTGACGCATAACTATGAGGCGATATATTATTCTCATAATTAATAATAAGGAATACAAAAATGAGTAAGCTCTTAGTAGTCAAAGCAAATAATATTATTGAAGCTAGTTATCAACTGTCTTTGAATGAACAGCGCTTAATTTTGGCGGCTATAGCCTGTATACCCAAAGGCGAAGAAGTGACAGATAACACAGGTTATTGCGTCACAAGGGAATCATTTATTGAGTTAGGTGTTAACCCAAAAACAGCAAGCAGAGAAATTAGAGAAGCATGTGATCGACTTTTTAATAGAGTTATTACAATAACAACTGAAGCAGGGACATTTAAAACTCGATGGGTTCAAGACATCATGAAATACAATAGTGATTGGGCTTTGGCTAATCCTGAATTTATCCAAGAGGTGACAGGGAGCGATCCTTATGCAGAAGATTATATTTTGGCGGCAATAAGGTTTAGTAAGTCTGTATTACCCTTTATTAGTAACTTATCATCTAACTTCACACAATATTTTCTTCAAGACATAGCAGGAGTAAGTAGTGGGTATAGCGTTCGATTTTATGAATTAATGATGCAATTCAAGAGTACAGGTTATCGAAAAATAAGGCTTGATGACTTGCGCAATATGCTTGATCTGAATAATAAGTATCCATTAACGGCAGACTTAAAAAGATGGGTAATAGATACCGCAATTGATGAACTTAATGAAAAATCTCCCATTACAATCAAATATAAACTGTTAAAAACAGGGCGTAAGTTCACACACATAGAATTAAAATTTAAGCAAAAATTGTCACCTAAAAAAATAGAATCTCAGCGAGATCAAAAAACTATAGATATGTTCAGCAACTTATCTGACAGTCAAATTAAGACCTACAGTTCAGTATTATCTAAGGTTCATAGCATCTCTGACTTAGCCGACAATAAAGATTACCCAGCCTTTTCAATATGGATTGCCAATATTTTACGTGACCCTACATCCGTCCGAGAGGAAACCGCAAAGCGGATTTTTAAAGCATTGCGGACTGAAACAGACTTCAAAGACTAAGATTTTATATACATTACGTCATAGGGAATGCTGAGTACAGTTTACGGCAAGTCGGATATTTAGCTTGAATTTTATGTAAATAATATGCCTGATCTTTTTCAAGAAAGCCGTTCAATAAACCACTCTTATCAGTATAGAAACAACGTCCTTTTGCTCTATCCCATGCTAAAAAAGGAGTGGATGGCTTACTTATTGATATAACATCATTATTACAGTGAAGTAGTGCCAGTGAACTTACCTGATAATTTCTTGCTTGGTTACCATCTGGCGGATATGCTAAACCAATTATCAAATTTCCTTTTTTTATATTCTTAATTTTAAAATCGCCATTCCATTCATTTGGGCTAGAATATCTAAACCAAGCTATTAATGGGCGAAAAATAAAATTATGGTTAGAAAATTGAAATTTAGTCTGATTTTTATCTGATTCAAATGATTGAACCCTTGCTATAAATACCTCATTTGGTGAGTGTGGCATACATGCACTAAGATTTTGCGAACCCATGATTGTCGCTAAAATTCCACCCCATAAAATTAGTGTTTTTTGCATTATTTAGATATCTCAATATTTGGTAAGTCAAAAAGCTGTCTATCCCGATCTTCTGTTAAATACTCGTTGAGTTCAGCGAGTATTTTTTCTTTGTTGGCTTCATTACTTTGCATCTTTTTAATTAAATAAGAACCAAGCAAAATTTTACGTCTAGTATCATCCTTTCTTTCCTGCTCTTTTTGCTTTGACCTTTCTCTAGCTTCGATAGCTTGTTTTCGAGCCTTTAACTGTTTCAGCTTCTCTAATTGGGCTTCGATTTTCTTTTCAAGAGTTTCAGCAGCTTTTGTCATGATTCAGATTTCGGGATATAGAAAACCACTCAAGCATAAGGCCCTATGAATTG
>NZ_VPEO01000107.1:0-2098 GCF_013417155.1 Acinetobacter sp. YH16052
AGGTGCTTTTAAAGAAATCAGATCGAGAATATTACGATTTAGAAATCACTGAAGATCATCAAAAACTTTATGATCAGTACGTTTCAGGTGATTTAAACAAGCAAGATTTTGAAGAACAGCTAAACAAATTGATCAAGTAACCGAGCGAGTGTCTACGAGCGACTGAGCGTTATAAAAATTCGCCCCTGCCTTTTCCCTGATTACAAGCTCCCTGTTGCTTCATAACGAGATTTACAGAGCAAGGCGACTGTAGCCACTGGCTCCATGACGAGCGAAGCGACTGTAGCCACTGGCTCCATGACGAGCGAAGCGAGCATAAAGCTTTATGAGCGAAGCGAATCCATTCTTGTTTTTAGCGTCCTAGTGGATATTTGAAAAAACTGCCCCCAGGAATCGAGCGCAGCGAGATTCAATAGAGTTTGAGCGAAGCGAAAACATAGGGCAGTTTTAAATGCTTTTTAATTTTTTTTTGGCTTTTAATAATCTTTTAAGCTTTTAAATGCTTTTAGACACGCTGAAAGCATTGCTGTGTGCGCGTTTCAAGCTTCATTAAGTGACGTTTACCTTGCAATTAAGTGACGTTTACCTTGCAAAAAAATGAAAATTTCAAAAGATAAAGTGACGTTTACCTTGCATGTTGTGACGTTAATTATTAAAGTCACATAAACGTCTAAGAATAATAGAGTCACATAATGAGTAATTTAGTTGTTAAAGATAATGCGTTAATTAATGCGAGTTATAACCTCGATTTAGTCGAGCAAAGATTAATACTTTTAGCGATTATTGAAGCTCGTCAAAGTGGCAAGGGAATTAACGCAAATGACCCATTGATCATTCACGCTGAAAGCTACATCAATCAATTTTCGGCACATAGAAATACTGCATATCAAGCATTAAAAGATGCTTGTGATGACCTATTTGCAAGGCAATTCAGTTATCAGAGCCTTAGCGATAAGGGAAATATCCAGCACCATAAATCAAGATGGGTGAGTGAAGTTATTTATGTTGAGAAAGAGGCGGTTGTTAAATTAATTTTTGCCCCTGCCATCATTCCATTGATTACTCGCCTAGAAGAACAGTTTACAAAATACGATATAGAACAAGTTTCAGGGCTTACAAGTGCTTACGCTGTAAGACTTTACGAATTATTGATTGCTTGGCGTAGCACAGGTAAAACACCCATTATTGAGATACAAAAATTTAGACAAAAACTTGGTGTTCTAGATACTGAATACAAACAAATGAACGATTTTAAAAAGCGAGTTTTAGACATTGCCATAAATCAAATTAATGAAAAAACAGACATTAAAGTTAAGGTCGAACAGCACAAAACAGGTCGTGCGATTTCAGGATTTTCCTTCAAGTTTAAGCAAAAACAAACGGAAATTTCTGAAAAATCAGTATCTCCCCAACGAGATCAAAACACGCCTGACCTATTCACCAAAATGACAGATCCGCAACGCTTCCTATTCGCTCACAAGCTGTCAGAAATGCCTGAAATGAGCAAATACTCTGAGGGTACAGAATCCTTTCAAGATTTTGCGAAACGTATAGCAGACATGCTGTTAGAACCTGAAAAATTTAAAAAGTTTTATCCGCTTTTAGAAAAACTTGGCTTCGGTTCTAAGAAAAATCAATCAACAGTGAAACTGGTTGATCAAGTCAAAACCTACTCTATCGAAGATCATAAATTTATTGCATTCGACCCAAGGGGGAGCGTTCATCTTTCGAGCTGTGCTTTCAGCATTGCACGGGACAAAAGGTACAAGCACTTGAAAAAAGATAGCGAAAAAATGGCAGACTTTGAAAGCAGATTAAAAACGATGCTTCTCGATGAAAAACAACAATCTCAATTTTTTGAGATTTTGAGAGGTGAAACATCAAGGTTTAAACCTAACTAAAATCTCCTCTAAAAAAGATTTCAAAATGCCCCAACTTTTGGGGCTTATTTTTATCTTTTTCAGAGGTCGGTTTTTTGTTTCTCGGAGAGAAACGCGTAAGCGTGCATTCCCAACTGCTGTCGGAAAATGATAAATCCCCCAAACCGCTAAAACTTGCCGATCGGCAACTTTTAAAATATCAAATTTTCACACATGGC
>NZ_VPEO01000108.1:0-2097 GCF_013417155.1 Acinetobacter sp. YH16052
GTAATGCGAGAAAATAAAATCTTCACTAAACACGGTTTTATATAATAACATAGCGATTTTAAATAGTTGCAAGATGTGTTTTTGTGACACAAAAACTTCTTGCCACCAAGGTGGGGGAGGGGGCGGAACTTCCGAAAAAAAACATTATATTTGTGAGTCGATGAGGAGGTAAAGAGCTCTGCAGAGGTGCAACTCTTGAGCGCCGAAATTCGAAAACGAAACAAGAAGTCTAGAGATAACTCTGGGCTTTTTTTTTGTCTTTTCATCAGAAAAAAAGAACTTGTTTTGTTCTAAAAACGCTAAAAAACCTACCTACTTTTTTCAAAGAAAAAAGGCTTTAAAATCTAACTTTTCTATTTGTCGGTAAAAAGCCCCTAAGTCCTTTGTTTTCAAGGGTTTTACCTCATAGCCTTGATACATTAGCATAACTGCTTGGGAAATCTATTTTTCAAGTGGGTTTTTTTCCAATTTTTCAGAATGAAAAATCTAAAATTTAGCGAAGCGTAAAAAATTTTCAAGGGACGAAATAGGAATGCAATGTAACGCAGTGAAATTGTCATGACGTTTTAGCCCCTTGCTCCTAAAATGAGAGATAAAAAACAGCAATTGCTGTAAAAAAATAATGCTTGAGTAAAAACCCAAGCATTTATTTTTTGTATCTTTGATTCGATAAAAGACAAAGATGTATAATTCTTGCTTTGGAATCCGACCTCTTCAGCAAGACTAAAACGCGATATTGTATCGTCTCATTTTCTATGGGTAAAGATAATAAAAAAAGCCTTACACAAGGACAGAAACAACAAAAATACAAAGCCATAACAGACCACTTTGCAATTAATTTAGCAATGTGGAATCCCAGCTCTCCTCTAAAAAAGAGCTATGATAATACTTATCATTGCAATCGTGTTAAACATTATAACGGCGAAAAAATGACTTCAACTTACTGCAAAAATCGTTGGTGCTATACTTGTAATCGTATACGTAGTGCTATTAATATAAAACAATATGCTACTCAAATTAATGATTTTGGACAGCCGTTTTTTGTTACTCTTACAAGACCTACTTGTTCCATTGAAGAACTCCAAAGCCAAATAGAAGAAATGGAAAAAAGCTGGAGAATGCTCTATAATTCAAGCAAAGACAAGAGAGGGGATGCCTTTAAGAGTGGTGTTTTTTTAAAAGGAATTAGGACAATGGAATGTACTATTAGACCGAATGGACAATATCACTACCATATGCATATGATTGTTGATGGGTGGGCGAATGCTGAGTGGATTGTAAAAGAATGGTTAAAACGGAATCCTCAATCTAATCCAAATGCTCAAGATATCAGGCCTGCTAATGCAGGAGCTTTATCGGAGTTATTTAAGTACGCTATTAAAATGACTGTTGATTTGTCTAAATCAGATAATTTTAAACGATTAGACGCACTTTTTTGTATTTTAAAAGGGAAACGTACTCTTGCTACTTTTGGAGGAATTAAAGCTATAAAAGAGCCGACAGACGAAGATTTTCAAGTACAAGGACAATTTGAAGAAGAACTTTATTTGCGTCTAGGAAACGAAGAAAGTTTATGGATTTGGCAAAAAGATGCATTCGATTGGGTTAACCAAGCAACAGGGGAAATGTTGATCGGCGAAGAACTAGAACCGGAAATTCTCCGATTGTGTCAGAAAAAAGTACGGGAGTGATTTTTTTAGCTGCGCTAAAACATTTAGGTTTTTTAGCGTTTTCAGAACAAAACAAGATTTGTTTTTTATCTCTCGAAGAGCCTACGACCAAATTTTAGAGGTACGATTAAAAATTGGTCTAGTAGGTTATACCAATGATAAAATCATATGAAATCGGAGGGGTAAAATATCCTTTGATATTTTGATATTTTGATATTTTTATACTCTGGTCTTTTGATATTTTGCACTTTTAGTCCTATGATATTTCGCATTACCAATGGAGAAAAGAATTTTCTCCATTGGTAATGCGAGAAAATAAAATCTTCACTAAACACGGTTTTATATAATAACATAGCGATTTTAAATAGTTGCAAGATGTGTTTTTGTGACACAAAAACTTCTTGCCACCAAGGTGGGGGAGGGGGCG
>NZ_VPEO01000109.1:0-2078 GCF_013417155.1 Acinetobacter sp. YH16052
AGTACCAGCGTACGGCCCACAGAATGATGTCACGCTGAAAATGCCGGCCTTTGAATGGGTTCATGTGCAGCTCCATCAGCAAAAGGGGATGATAAGTTTATCACCACCGACTATTTGCAACAGTGCCCTAAGTGCTGCTTGCTGTTTTATATCGATGATGCCACTGGAAAGCTGTTGCATCTGCGCTTCTGTGAGGCGGAAACGACCTTCGACTATATGCTTTCAACCCGAGCCTACATTGAACAATACGGTAAGCCGTTGGCCTTTTATAGCGATAAACATTCGGTTTTCCGAGTGAACCAGAAATCGAGCCAGGACAGCAAAATCACGCAATTTGGCCGGATTCTGAATGAGTTGAAGATAGATATTATCTTTGCCAACTCACCACAGGCCAAAGGTCGCGTAGAACGCGCGAATAGAACCCTTCAAGACCGGTTGATCAAGGAGATGCGTCTGGAAGGCATCAGTTCAATTGCCAAAGCCAATGCCTGGCTACCCTGCTTTATTGAGCAGTTCAACCAGAAGTTTGCCAAGTGTGCGAGAAATTCCAAGAACTTGCATCGCCCTTTAACAGAGTCTGATGTTGAACTAGATGATATTTTTACCTGGCAGGAACCGCGTAAGGTCACCAAGAATCTGACCCTGACGTATGACAAATATATTTATCTGCTTGAACCGACAGAGCTGAATCATAAGCTTGTTGGGTAATACATTTCATTTCTGGAGTATCCGGATGGCACTGTGGCCCTCATGCATGAGGGACGAAAGCTCAACTACAGCATCTTCAATAAACTGGCTGGACTGCAGCAGAATGAAGTGGTTGAGAATAAAAGATTAGGTTCAGTCCTGGCACATATCCAGCAACAGCATGAAGCATTGGAAAAACAGAATAAACGTTCCCGTGCCAAGAAAAGTATGCCAAGTCGTAAAGCTCAGAAAGTTGTTATTGAACAAAGAAATTTAAATCCTGTGCTTGACTCTTGTAGTTAAAAACAGGACATTTTAAATGGTTTATCGCATAGACATTTTAATTGGGGAATAACAGTTTTTCCAAAAAATAGAGATCATTTGAGAATATTTTGATGTATTTTCTAATACCTACATTGATTCTTTTCTTATTAAAAAATAAGATGAGCTTGATTGAAAATGACACTACTGAAGTAGCTTATGTATTTGGGATTCTTGTGAATATAAAATAATGTTCCAAATTACTAAAGAAACCGAAGCATTAAGTACTTTAAATAATTTGAGTTTTTAAACAAATGATGATTAAAAAATTAACCTTCCTGATTAGCTCGGCACTTTTACTAACAGCATGTGGAGGTTCAAGTTCTAAAGTAAATCAAAATAATGACAGCAATAATGCTACTTCTACACCACCTACTTTACCTTTAGATGGTTCACCATCGAACACAACTGTTCATACTTTAGAGTTTCCTATTGCTGAATATAAAATCAAAGCAGTAGATGTTGGGTTGAAGGACCATATTTTTTCTCTTATAGAAAATTACAAGACTACTTTAAATAATAAAATTAATGAAAATACACAGACATTGTATCAACAAAACATCCAATATGATCCAGCTTGGCAATTTCGTAAAGAATATGTGCTGACTAAAAATAAAATCTATTACTCAGCCAATAGCCAACATCCTCAATATCTGGTTTCAAATTCAAATGGAAAAATTATTACAACTTTTGATAGTGAAACTCCTGAATTTAAGTCTACTCTTACCTTTAAAAATATTTCATTAAATAATAGCCCCCTAAATTCTGCTTATGTCACTACTGAACTGTTAAAGAATCCTGGAGAATCTCTCAAAAATGATAAAAATTGGTTAAACCTTTCTAATCAAATTAAAAATATCTCTGGCTCATTTCCAAAAGATTCCGTTTGCCATCAATATTTGACTCAGCAATACAACCAACCAAATATAAGTTTTAGCGAGTTTGATGTGTGCTTAAAAAACAGGAGGGTTTAACTTGGTAAACTATACATACTCATTAGGAGTTTACCATGAGCAAGAAACAGAAGACTTACACCGCAGAATTTAAAGCTGAAGCCATAAAAGCCATTG
>NZ_VPEO01000110.1:0-2065 GCF_013417155.1 Acinetobacter sp. YH16052
CTTATAAGGGATTTTATGTTAAATTTTTTATATCAAAATTTCAAAGTGTACTGATGAGTACACTTTGAATGGGTTCTAACACCCGAATTTCGTATATGAGATTTTATGTTAAATTTTTGGTGGTGTTTCAAAAAGTATGCTGGCATTAAACGAATCCATTATTGATATAAAAGAACGCTAAATCAAAGGCTTTGTAATGATTTTCAAGCTTTTTGGAGAAGTTGCAGCTTCTCCTAAAGCCTCGCCTGATCCGATGCCGTAATCGACAATTATTGCCTTCTATACCCACAGTGAAAAATTTACCAATCAACTGTTTGCATTCTTTAAAGGTCGTAACAAAGCTATCCCAATGGTCACTTGATATACATGTATAGCTTACACCTAACTGCTTCAATTTTAATTTAAGTCGTTTTGCAGTGGCTAAATCTCGGTTACCCCATACATAAGCAACAATTTCACCTGTTTCTCGATGATAGGCATAAATTAGCCATTGTTTATTTTGCTTATGACCAACAAAAGTCCAAAACTCATCTACTTCAAGGGTTTCATAATGACTTTGCTGTGCTCGAAGTTGATATTTTGATTGGCTAAGTGTCCGTAGAACTTTACCGATACTTACTCTTTCAATTTCTGCTATATCCCTGACACCACTGCCTCGCACCATGAGGTGTAATATTTTGGTTTTGATACCTGAGTGACAGCCTTGATAACTGAGAGCATGATCACCAATAAATTGACGTCTGCATATTTTACATTGGTAATTTTGCTTACCATCTACTTTTGTGCCATTTTTCTTTATACTGTCACTTAGGCAGGCTGGACACTTGATTTCTAGAGTTATTCGCATTTCTCTATTTTATCAAAATCCAACCTGCTTTTTTTCAGCATACTTTTTGAAACACCACCAAAAAATAAACTTATATGGCACTTGCGTAATTCACGACAAAATGTGTCAAGTTTTGAAGAAGAGATGCAGTACTCAAGAATAGCAAGGAACTACACGGAGATGAAAAGCAGGAGGAAAATATTAAAAATGGGTGGTTTTAATAAAAAAAAGAGATGAATAACGCTTGTTACTCATCTCTCAGATAATGGGGGTGTTGAAATAGTGTTAGAAGGACTGCTCCAGACTTTCCAGTTCCATCATTAGTTCCAGCATCTGTTCTTCGGCTGTTTCCAGTTTGGCTTTCAGCTCAGTTTGCTCATTCATCAGTTTGAGCAAATCATTTTTACGTGAGGCATCATATAAAGCACTATCGCCGAGCAAGCTTTGAATTTCAGCCAGTCGCGGCGTAACCTTTGAAATCTGTGTTTCACATTTTTCGATATTTTTACGAATCGGGCGGCTCAGTTCCCGCTGGCGTGCCGCTTCCTTACGCTGTGCTTCTTTGTCCAGTCTGGAAATGGTTGCTTTGACTTCGACCTGAGATTTCACCGGCTCGGCTGGCTTCTGCCCGTTTTTGATCATCTCAATGCGGGCCTGACGTAACCAGTCGGCATAAGCGGTCAGATCACCGTCAAATTCACGGCATTGACCATTATGTACCAGCAGCAATTCATCACAGACACTGGCAATCAGCTGGCGCTCATGCGATACCAGCACCACAGCACCTTCAAAATCCTGCAAGGCCATGGTCAATGCATGACGCATATCCAGATCTAAATGGTTGGTCGGCTCATCCAGAATCAACACGTTTGGACGCTGCCAGACAATCAATGCCAGAGCCAGACGGGCACGTTCACCGCCTGAGAAACTTTCACTTGGCGTATCCATGCGTTCGCCGCTAAAACCAAAACTGCCCAGGAAAGAACGCAGGCTGGCTTCACTGATTTTTTTATCGGCAATACGGGCCAGCTGTAACATCGGGCTGGCATTGCCATCCAGTGCATCCATTTGGTGTTGGGCAAAGTAGCCAATATTGAGCAGTTCTGAATCTTTACGCAGACCCTGAAGCAATTTTAAATCACCGACCAGCGATTTAATCAGGGTGGATTTACCGGCACCATTCATCCCGAGCAAACCAATCCGGCTGCTTGGCGTGATCTGTAAATTGACATTGGTGAC
>NZ_VPEO01000010.1:0-117187 GCF_013417155.1 Acinetobacter sp. YH16052
GACCAGAGTGGACGAACCTCTGGTGTACCGGTTGTGACGCCAGTCGCATCGCCGGGTAGCTATGTTCGGAAGGGATAACCGCTGAAAGCATCTAAGCGGGAAGCCTACCTCAAGATAAGATTTCCCTGTGACTTTATGTCACCTAAAGAGCCGTTGAAGACTACGACGTTGATAGGTTGGATGTGGAAGCATAGCGATATGTGAAGCTGACCAATACTAATTGCTCGTGAGGCTTGACTATACAACACCCAAACAGTTGTTGTACGAACTTCGAAAGAAGTGAGGATCAATTGATTTCATATTGATCTAATGATCAAACAAAAACTTGATTTAGTGAACGCTAATGATCAAACTACTGCAACTCAAATATTTCTATTAATGAACGATGTTCAAAACACTGTTTTGAACAAGTGCAAGATTTGACCAAGCATTGGCATCTAAATAAGACCAAACGCAAAGTCATACCAGTTGTGCTGGCGACCATAGCAAGAGTGAACCACCTGATCCCTTCCCGAACTCAGAAGTGAAACCTCTTAGCGCTGATGGTAGTGTGGGGTTTCCCATGTGAGAGTAAGTCATCGCCAGCTCATTATTCTAAACACCCCCTGTCAAATGACAGGGGGTGTTTTTTTATGTAATTTTTTAATTTATTTCCAATTTTTAAAAGCAAATAAGATCATTTGATAAAAATAAGATACTAATTAATATTAATGTTTAAAATAAATAGCTTAAATAGTGCATAAAAAATACAAGGAATTGTATGTAATTTAACAAATCTATGTTATAAAAAAATAAAGCGGCATAAAAATTGCTTATAAAGCGCGGTTTGAATAATGAAGGGTAACAATGAAATTATCAGTGGGCTTAAAAGTTGCGAACTCGCTGTCATTAACTCCACAATTACAGCAAGCAATTCGATTATTGCAACTGTCGAGTCTGGAACTTGAACAGGAAATTCAGTTACAGCTAGATAGTAATCCTTTGCTGGAAAAAGTTGAAGAACAATCAAATTTAGAAAGTTTATCTACTTCTGAAGTTGAGCATGACCAAAAAGACTTAACCAATGAATTGAATGCAGATCATTTGCCTGATGATTTGCCTGTGGATACTGATTGGGATGATGTATATACCCATCAGCCCACTAGTTTAGGTGCAGCTGAATACGAAGAACGTGAGGATAATCGGCAGGGACATTTAAGTCTGCAGCAACATCTGATTGAACAGGTAAATCTGCTACATTTTTCTAAAATTGATAAGTTGATTGCGCATTGCATTATCGATTCTCTGGACGATAAGGGCTTTCTTGAAGTCGAAATTTCGGAAATTACCACCTCAGTTCAACACTTGTTACAAAGCATGGGCTATGAGGAGGAAATTGAAGATGATGAAGTCCTTGTAGTACTCAAACATATTCAACGATTAGAGCCTATTGGTGTCGGTTCGCGCAATTTGGCTGAATGCCTGATGGTTCAGCTGGATAATTTGCCCGCTTCCACACCTTGTCGTAATGATGCAATCAAGCTGCTACAGCATTATGAACTACTCATTACCAATGAATTACCTCGGCTGATTAAGCAAACTGGTTTGAATCCAGAGCAGTTGCGCTGTGCAGTAGATTTACTTAAAACCTTAAAGCCACATCCTGGTCTGGAATTTGAAGATCGTGAATCTGATTATCAGGTGCCCGATGTTGTCGTGTTGAAAAAGAATGACTGCTGGCAAGTAATGTTGAATCCTGACGTGATGCCAAAACTACGTGTGAATTCGTTTTATGCCAATATGATTCGTCGTGCGGATCAAAGTGATGACAACCAGTATTTAAGAAATCAGATGCTGGAAGCCAAAAATTTCATTAAGAGTATTGATGAACGACATAAGACTTTATTGAAAGTAGCCACTTGTATTGTTGAACATCAAAAAGCTTTCCTGGAAATTGGTGCTGAAGGGATGAAACCTCTAGTATTACGTGACATTGCTGAAGAAGTGGAACTCCATGAATCAACGGTTTCTCGTGTCACCACCAACAAATACATGCTGACACCGCGTGGTCTTTTTGAATTGAAATATTTCTTTTCCAGTCATGTCGGTACGACTTCGGGTGGGGAAGCATCTTCAACTGCAATTCGTGCCAAGATTAAGAAATTGATTTCTGAGGAAAATATACGTAAGCCATTGTCGGATAATGCAATTGCCAATATGTTAAAAGAGGAAGGTATTGATGTAGCAAGACGTACAGTCGCTAAATATCGTGAATCGTTACATATTCCTTCATCTTCTGAACGAAAGGTCTTGATCTAAGTTTTAAAATCTGACTATTCTAGAGATTCATCATGACACTATGATGAATCTCTTTTTCTTTTGAGGAACCGTAAAATGATTTGATCCAATTTCTGAACTGTAACCTTGCATTGGTTATTGTCATCGAATCATTTGACTGTGACTCGTCTAATCCTAACGAAGTTGAGGGATAGAACTATGCAAATAACAATTCGTGGACATCATTTATCTATTACGCCAGCAATTGA
Source organism: Acinetobacter sp. YH16052 (assembly GCF_013417155.1). Lineage (GTDB taxonomy): Bacteria > Pseudomonadota > Gammaproteobacteria > Pseudomonadales > Moraxellaceae > Acinetobacter. Next base: position 2,526 of record NZ_VPEO01000010.1, read on the forward strand.
AGATACTATAAAAACAAAGTTCAAGCAGATGACTAAACATCTGGATCAAGTGAACAGTATGCAGGTTAAACTTTCAAAAGATCATCAGATTGATAAGCGCTCTAAAAAAGGAAGCAGTAATCATATTGCGGAAGCGATTATCAGATTACCGGGAATCGAATTTTTTGCGCATGCCAATGCCGATGATATGTATACCTCGATCAAGCTTTTGACAGAAAAATTAAAAAAACAAATTGATCGATATCGAAAAATGAACCTGAATTATCAGCCATTGGCTTTATAATCGGGCAGAATGGAAAAAGAGGTTTTTAAAAGCCTCTTTTTTTATATATATAATGTATGTGACTAATGAATTATTTTTTTTATTTATAGTAAAATGATCCGTTTTACACCCTTAGTCCTATAAGAGGTCTTGTGATGAATAATGAACAGCTCGCTGAAATCTTAAAAGCCGCGTTCCCAGAGGCTGACATTGCTGTGAGTGGTCAGGGCGGCAAATATGATCTCCGTATTGTGGATGATCAATTCGATGGTAAGCGACCAGTTGCTCGACAACAAGCTGTTTATGCTCCTCTCAATTCTTATATCGCCAGTGGTGAAGTCCATGCCGTAACAATTCGCGCAATGACCAAAGAAGAATGGCGCAAAGCAAGCTTATTTGGAGCTTAATAGATTAATGGATAAATTTTTAATTCAGGGCGGCAATAAGCTCGAAGGTGAAGTGCGTATTTCCGGTGCGAAAAACGCAGCACTTCCACTACTGGCTGCAATGATTCTTGCAGATACTCCCATTACCTTGACCAATGTGCCTAATCTGAAAGATGTAAATACATTGGTTAAACTTATTGCCGGTCTCGGGATCACCATGAAATATGAAGGTGATACTGTGGTTGCGGATACTTCAACCCTGGATAACCAGTTTGCACCATATGAGTTAGTAAAAACTATGCGTGCATCCATTTTGGTGCTTGGTCCATTGCTGGCGCGCTACGGTAGTGCACAGGTGTCTTTACCTGGCGGTTGTGCGATTGGTTCTCGTCCTGTTGATCAGCATTTAAAAGCTTTGGAAGCGCTTGGTGCTGAAATTCAGGTGGAAGCTGGTTATGTCCATGCCAAAGTTGATGGTCGTCTGAAAGGTGGCGAAGTTGTCTTTGACATGGTGACTGTGGGTGGTACCGAAAATATTCTGATGGCGGCTGTGCTGGCAGATGGCGTAACGACAATCCGTAATGCAGCACGTGAACCTGAAATTACCGATCTTGCGCAAATGCTGATTAAAATGGGTGCCAAGATTGAAGGTTTAGACACAGATACGCTGATTGTCACTGGTGTTGAAAACCTGCATGGCTGTGAATATGCTGTGGTTGCTGACCGTATTGAAACTGGTTCATATTTAGCTGCTGCTGCAATTACTGGTGGTAAAGTAAAAACAACGAATACAGATCCAAACCTGCTTGAATCAGTATTGGAAAAATTTGAAGAAATGGGTGCAGAAGTTACACGTGGTGACGACTGGATTGAACTGGATATGATGGGTAAACGTCCGAAAGCAGTTAGCTTCCGTACTTTGCCGCATCCAGAATTTCCAACAGATATGCAGGCTCAGCTAATGGCAGTGAATGCAATTGGCCGCGGTTTTGCGACAATTTCCGAAACGATTTTTGAAAACCGTTTCATGCATGTTCCTGAGTTAGCTCGTATGGGGGCGAATATTCAGGTTGAAGGTAATGATGCTGTGGTGACGGGTGTGGAAAAACTTTCTGCAGCACCGGTGATGGCGACAGATTTACGCGCTTCATTCTCTTTGGTACTGGCAGCGCTTGCCGCTGAAGGGGAAACAGTGATTGACCGTATCTATCATATTGACCGCGGTTATGAAGATGTCGAAGCGAAGTTACAAGGTTTAGGTGCCCAAATTAAGCGAGTAAGTTAATGAGCGATATGAGAAACGATGATCCAAACTTTGACGTAATGGGCAATTTTGATCATGGTTTAACTTTAGCATTAAGTAAGGGCCGTATTTTAAAAGAAACTCTACCGTTACTTGAAACGGCAGGTATTAACCTGCTGGAAGACCCGGATAAGTCGCGAAAGCTGATTTTCCCGACGACCCATAAACAAGTTCGTATTCTGATTTTACGTGCTTCTGATGTGCCAACCTATGTTGAAAATGGCGCAGCAGACATCGGTGTGGCAGGTAAAGATGTGTTGATGGAGCATGGCGCGCAAAATGTCTATGAGCCATTAGATCTAAAAATTGCCAACTGCAAATTGATGACAGCAGGCAAGGTTGGCATGGAACGTCCGAAAGGCCGTCTTAAAATTGCGACTAAGTATGTGAATTTAACCCGTCAATATTATGCAAGCCTAGGTGAGCAGGTTGATGTGATCAAGCTTTATGGTTCTATGGAACTTGCACCGCTTGTGGGCCTGGGTGATTATATCGTTGACGTTGTCGATACGGGTAATACCCTTCGTGCTAACGGCCTAGAGCCACTGGAAGAGATCTGTAAAGTATCTTCACGTTTGATCGTCAATAAAGCCAGCTTTAAACGTAAACAAGTGTTGTTAAATCCAATTTTGGCACAGCTTGAACAAGCGGTTGAAGCACGTGAGCAAGCGAAAAAAGCTTAATTTTTCATTGTTCTAAAAGACCGTCCATAGGGGGCGGTTTTTTTATATCTTGAAATTTATTGATATTTTAGAGAAATCATCAATTTTGCCGAAAGCTATTTCCAATAAAACTCATGCTCAAGAAAGTAGATAGATAACCACAAAGCCTGTTAAAACAGGTAAACTAATCTTTTCCATATCAACCTTGTGGGTAAATTGATGCGACGTTTATCGACCCAAGATCAAAACTTCAAGCAAGCATTTGCTGACTTGTTGGCTTTTGAAACTGTTAATGATCCTGAACTTTTAAAAACTGTAGATCAAATTATTGCTGATGTTCGTCAGCATGGTGATGCTCAAGTTCTTAAACTCACTCAACAGTTCGATCGACATCCGGCGCATCAATTTTCAGATTTAGAGTTAAGCCAAGAGCAACTGCAAGCTGCCTTCGAGGGTTTGACGACTGAAGTGCGCGAAGCTTTAGAGCTTGCTGCAGCACGCGTGCGCGAGTTTCACCAGGCACAAAAACAGGACGGCTGGACCTATGTCGATGCTTTAGGAAATACGCTTGGTCAGAAAGTCACTCCACTGGATCGTGTTGGGATTTATGTGCCGGGTGGTCTGGCGTCTTATCCATCTTCAGTATTGATGAATGCGGTGCCTGCACATGTCGCAGGTGTGCCGGAAATTATTATGGTGGTGCCTGCGCCGAATGGTGAGTTAAATCCATTGGTACTGGCGGCTGCATATCTGGCAGGTGTAACGCGTGTCTTTACGATTGGTGGCGCGCAAGCAGTTGCGGCATTGGCTTATGGTACAGAAACTGTCCCAGCAGTAGATAAAATTACTGGCCCAGGCAACCGTTTTGTTGCTGCGGCAAAACGTGCGGTGTTTGGTCAGGTCGGTATCGACATGATTGCAGGGCCTTCTGAAATTTTGGTATATGCCGAAGGCCAAAATAACGCTGAATGGCTGGCCATGGATTTACTTTCGCAAGCTGAGCATGACACTGTGGCACAAGCCATTTTCATCACACCAGATGAACAGTTGCTAAATGCCGTTGAGCAGGCGATTGAAATGCACTTGGCAACATTACCGAAGGCGGAAATTGCCCGTACTTCGATTGCCAATCGTGGTGCTTTAGTCTTGGTAAAAGACCGTCAAGAAGCGTCAGATTTGATTAATCAGGTAGCGCCTGAGCATTTGATGTTATGTTTAGATGATGCAGAAGCAATGTCTGATAGCATTCGTCATGCAGGTGCAATCTTTATGGGTCGTTATACGCCTGAAGCCATTGGTGATTACTGTGCCGGGCCAAACCATGTCTTGCCAACTTCAGGTACTGCGCGTTTTTCATCGCCACTTGGTGTCTATGATTTCCAGAAGCGTTCAAGTTTGATCATGTGCTCACAAGAAGGTGTAAAAACTTTAGCAAAAACTGCGGATATCTTGGCGCAACAAGAGAACTTGGATGCACATGCACAGTCAGCACGTTATCGTTATCAATCATAAATAGCATTACAACCTCTCCCTGACCCTCTCCTAAAAGGAGAGGAGAATTTAAACCACAAAAATCTTGTGTCTTTATTAATGAAAATTCCTCTCTTGCGCCATATATGGCTCAGGGAGAGGTTAGGAGAGGGTTTAAAGAGAATATAAAATGAATATCACAACAGAACAAATGCGTTTTTGGAGTCCTGAAGTACGTGAATTAGAACCGTATACCCCAGGCGAACAACCAAAAATCCAGAATATTTTAAAACTTAATACCAATGAAAATCCGTATCCACCTTCACCCAAAGTGGTAGAAGCGGTTCAAAAGGTACTTGCGAATTCGGCAGATGTTTTGCGTTTGTATCCAGACCCTGATGCATCAGAGTTGAAACAGGCGATCGCTAAACAACAAAATGTACCTGTAGACACTGTCTTTGTCGGCAATGGCTCAGATGAAGTCTTGGCACATATCTTTAAAGCATTTTTTGTTCAAGAACAGCCTGTACTTTATCCAGATATTACCTATAGTTTCTATCCAGTTTATAGTCAGTTTTTTGGCATCAGAACCAAAATCTTGCCATTGAATGATGACTTTGAAATTGTTGTGGATGACTATAAACAAGCTAATGGCGGCATTATTATTACTAATCCTAATGCGCCGACCAGTATTGAATTGGGCTTGGCAGCCATTGAGGAAATCCTACAAGCCAATCCGGATTCAGTGGTGATGCTTGATGAAGCATATGTGGATTTTGGTGCAGAATCAGCAGTCAAGCTGGTTGAGAAATATGAAAATTTAGTGGTATGTCAAACCACATCGAAGTCACGTTCTCTTGCTGGTCTGCGAGTGGGTTTTGCGATTGCTCAGCCACATTTGATTGCAGCACTTGAAGCAGTCAAAAACAGCTTTAACTCTTATCCGATGGACCGTTTTGCGATTGCTGCAGCGGTCGCTTCATTTGAAGATCAGGCCTACTTTGAAGCACAGAATCAGAAAGTTATTGCCAGCCGTGAAAAGTTGGTGTTTCAACTAAATGAGCTTGGTTTTAAAATTTTACCATCGAGTGCCAACTTTATTTTTGCCTCATTGCCATCTAAAGATGCAGGCGAACTTGCAAGTGAGTTGCGTGAACGTGGCATTATCGTGCGTTATTTTAACAAGCCACGTATTAACCAGTTCTTAAGAATTACCATTGGTACAGATGAGCAAAATCAGCGTTTAGTCGATACGCTAAAAAATGAGATTTTGGTGTGATTAAAATCCCTCCTAGCTTCTCTTTGAAAAGGGAGGAGTTCCCTCTTTGAGTAAAGGAAGGTTAGGGTGGATTTGTAGAAAAAAGCGAATCAAATGATTCGCTTTTTTATTTATTCAGGCTGATACCAGGTATTTAACAGATCCAGCATCGCTGAAACTTTATCAAAACATTCCTGATATTCCGCATTACAATCCGAAGAAATGGTAATGCCACCACCGGCCCATAAAGAAACATCTTCTTGATATTTCTGAATAGAACGAATCAGAATGTTCCAGGAACCGGTACCATCAAAATTAAAATAACCCATTGAACCGCAATAAGCACCACGTGCTGCACCTTCCAATTCAGCAATAATCTGCATGGCCCGGATTTTAGGTGCGCCCGTAATTGAGCCACCTGGTAGGGCTGACATTAATACCTCGAAAGGATTCACACCTGCTTTTAAGGTCGCTTCTACTTCGCTCACCATATGATGCACTTGATTAAAACTTTCGATATTAAATAATTTGGGGGTTTTAACCGAGCCTGTTTCTGCATAAACACTTAAATCATTACGTAATAAATCCACAATCATGACATTTTCTGCTTGATCTTTTTCCGATGCTTTTAAGGTTTGTTTAGATTGTTCATCCAGCACTGGATCTGTATAGCGTGGCATGGTGCCTTTAATTGGTTTGGTGATAATTTTCCGATTTTTTTCGAAGTCAATAAATAACTCGGGTGAGCAGCTGAGTAATTCAAAATCACCAATACGCAAATAACCGGCATAGGGCGCTTCGGTTAATGTCCAGAATGCTTGGGCAGTTGCTAAGAGGGAGCCTTGGGCACGACCTTTAAACTCTTGGGTCAGATTAATCTGATAGCAGTCACCTGCAACAATATAGTCCTGAATTTTCTGAAAAGCCTGAGTATAAACAGATTTAGTCCAGCGTGAGATACAAGGATTTTTTAAATGAAATGTCGAGTGAATTTTATCTTGATTAAGTAAGTTCTGAATATGATTGAAAATTTGTTCTGCCTGTGGATCATCACTATAGAACATCCAGCCATCAGAGATTGGTTTAATGTAGGAAGGAAATTGACCAATAAATAAACCAGGTTGAGGACGGTCTGGATACTGAATATATTGTTGAGCCGCATAATCGTAGCCGATAAAGCCAACATAGCCTCCATGAAAGCCATTCTCTTGAGGAGTTTTTAATGCATTAATCACTAAATTAAATTCAGATGGGCTGGGTTGATACTGTTCAATCCCTATTCTTTTAAAAGACTGAATTTGTGATGTCTGCGCAACAAAATATTCTTGAGCGCAGCAGGCAATAAAAGGCCGACCATTATTATTTAAATACACTAGATGATTCAATGTCTTCAATGCGGATAATAGATCTGTAACCAGACGTGATTCAAACTTTAAGGGACGATGATAGAGAGCTTCGGTCATTCAGTTATGGAGAGTTCGATATGACTTACTATTTTATATCAAGACGCCAGGAAAATATTTTTAAATCATGAAATACCGTTTATCGGTAAGCGACAGATTGCGACCAACAACAGTTGATCAAAATTTGACTCGACGCTAATTTAAGTGGGCTAGCAAATTACTCAAGGAAAGATGCTTAAGCTGTCAGAAAATAAAAAATACAGCCTAAACACTGAGTAATTCACAACCAAAAAAAATAGTACTCTTGGGAGAGTAAACAATGAAAAAATTTACAAAATTAGTTTTAGCGACTTCAGTTGCATTTAGTGCCAATGCGATGGCGATGCAAGCAATGGATGATGCATCTCTAAGCGAAACAACGGGTCAAGACGGTTTGACAATTGGTATTGGCATCTCGAAAATTGCTATTGAAAAATTATTTATCCATGATAACGACGGTTTAGCGCCAAAAGGTGTTGCAAATGAGGCGGGTTTCGGAGGTACTTCTACAGCAGGTGCGATCGTAATCCGTGGTAAGACTGATACAGCACCTGATGCTGCTGCTCTTGCTGATCCTACTACTGCAACGCATGGTGTAGTAATCGGTGCCAATTATGACAATAATGGTGCCTATTTACTTGCATCCCGTAACCTTGCTGACTTGGTAATTGATTCGGATGCTGGTGCTGGTAATCCTTTCATTAATGTTGCTGCACAAGTATCGGGTCTAGATATCAAAGTTGGCCGAATTGGTGTAACTGCATCTGGTACAGATGATCCGGATTCGATTCGTCGAGGTGGTGCCGGTGTTGTAAACGACATCATTAGTGGTTTTGACGTTAAAACTGGTGTGATAAATGCCAATATTCAACTGGGTGCTGCTCCACAAGGCGCTATGATCAAGATGAATAGTGTAATGGTAGGTGGTCTAGAAATTAAAAACCTAGGTATTTTAGATAACTCGTCTAAAAATAAAGCAGTGGGGCTTGTAGGTACGACTCCAGTGACTACACGTGAAGCCGGTGAGATTTTTGTTGAAAGTATCAAAATTGCAGATGCGGATTCTAATAATTTAACCATTAGTCAGAATATTTCTGTATATAACGATGCTTATGTAGGTACTACAGCTCAGTTAGGTAAGGCAGCGCATGTTCGTATTGTAAGTAATGATACTGGGGCGAAAGACCAATACATTAAAGGTATTCATTTAGGTAACCGTGAAGCAAGATCATCAATTGGTGATATGGAAGTTCAAGGTTTACAAACTTTCTACTCTCAAGCTCAAGGTAGTTATACTAAAGGCGCAATTATTACCATTTCGGGTCACTAATCTTTATTTTAAAAAAGCGCGTGTTTACACGCGCTTTTTTATGACTATCTCACTTATCTAAAAAATAAAAAAAATACTGTATTTTTTTGAAAAAGCAGGTATCTTTCTAGTTACAGGGAAGTAGAGTGAATGCTCTATAAAAAGAAAAATAGGCACATCATGCCCATTATAAGAAAAGTTAATAATTATGTTAGAGATCGCGTTGGGCTCGGCGTTGATGTATTACGCTGCCAAAGAAGCTCTGGATATCAAAAAACAGCCGAATGGGGCTGTTCACTATACTGAAGTTCTTGATTCAAGAAATGACTCTTTTGTGCGTATGCACCGTGAAACTGTAGAAGTAAAACCGGCACTTCTAGATCAGTTTCAGGGCATTGTACGTCAAGCTTATGATTATAGTTGTGGTTCAGCAGCACTGACGACCCTCCTCAATGGTTATGTCGGTACGCAGCTGGATGAGCAGCAAGTCATGAGTGGGCTAATGAAATTCGGTGAAACAGATAAAATTGTTGAACGCCGTAGTTTTTCTCTGCTTGATATGAAGCGCTTTGTTTCAGCTTTAGGGTTGGAAAGTGGAGGCTATCGAGGAGAGTTCAAAGATTTAGTCAATCAAGATCAGCCTGCCATTGTTCCGATTTCTTATGCGGGATTTAAGCATTTTGTAGTTTATAAAGGTTATAAAAATGGCCGGGTTTATGTTGCAGATCCGGCACTTGGTAATATCAGTTTTGAGGAACGGCGTTTTCAGGATATTTGGGAAAATAATACTTTGTTCCTGATTAATGTACCTGAACAATATCGCAAAAATTTTCTAGCATTAAAAGAATCAGATATGCGCCATGTAGAAGATGCTACGATCAATCGCTATGCCTTGGTTGACATGCAGTACCCACAATTTTATATGGAAAAAATTGCTGATAAAGCTTCTACGATCCGTATGGACCGTAATCGTAATACAGAGTCAGAACAATTTGGGGAATATCAACATAACTTCCTGAGACTGTATTACAAGAATAAATAAAACGAAAAACAGTAATAAAAATTAAAATGGTGAAATGGATATGAACAGTAAATGGATGAACAAGACGTTCTTGGCACTGAGCATTCAAATGGTAATGGGCGTTGCATTTGCTGCAGAAGAACCAGCACTAGGTGAATACGAAACGGTTGATGAAGTTGTTGTTGAAACTGCTGCATCTGTACCGGCTCAAACCGGGCAGGTCAAAACGCAGACTGCAGAAGAATCGGAACTAGGTGGATATGAAGCAGTTGAAGAGGCTGCCGTGGAAACAGCAGCACCTGTAGAGACTCAGGCTGGCCAGGTAGTAGATGCATCTCAAGCTTTACAGCAACAAGAAGGAGATGCTACTCAGGCAGCTAATCTGGAAGAAGTATTTACGTCAAATGAACGCCAATACTCTCTGATAAAACAAGGTGAAATTTCATCATATTACGATATTGATTATACCTATTATCGGGACACTCAACTCGATATAGAAATGGCTCAGGGCCAATTGTATCAACTACGTGTTCAAGAAAATGCAACACATAGTATGACTAATACTTTCACTTTCCAATATGGCGTGAAAGATAACCTGACCTTGACTGCATCCCTACCTTTAGTGGCTAAAACTGACTTGTTAAAAGATACGTCTACGGCAGGCTTGGGTGATATTAGTCTGGGTGCTCGCTGGGAGCCCTTCCCACTAAAAGCAGGTCGTCTGCCTCTGATTTTATTTGGTAATTTATCAACTAAAACCGGTGATAGCCCTTATGAAATTAATGCCGCGACAGATCTGGCAGCAGGAAAGGGCTATTACTCTGCTGGAGTGGGTGCTAGTACACGTAAATACATTGACCCAGTTGTATTGTTTGCATCGGTTTCTGCGAACTATGGTTTTAAAGAATCGGGCCTGAATCAGCGTCGAGGTAGCCGGATTATTGAGGAGTTTGAACCTGGTGTTAGTGGAGGCTTTGCCTTTGGTTTCGCATATTCATTTAACTATGATGTTTCGATGACCATGTCCTATCAGCAAAGCTTTAATACTGGTGCGGAATTTAACTATAACACTGGTGAAAGTTATTCTGCTGCAGATCAGACCAGTTCTACCTTTGCAATTTCCTTAGGGGTGCGAGTTTCTCCAGAAACAATTGTTAATGGTACCGTTGGCCTAGGGCTGACCGAAGATGCACCGGATGTTTCGTTGGGACTGTCATTCCCACTTGATATTTTAGGTTTTGGTAAAAAAATTAGTTAATAGGGGTGTCGTATGAAAAACATTCGACTTAGCCCGTTATTAACAGGAATTATTCTTGCGGGCTGTTCAAGTTATACCTTTGCACAATTGGGAACCAACCTTTCAGTTGATTTACGTGCACTATCCATGGGGAATGCCGTCACCGCAGATCCTCCAGGGGTCAATGCCATCCACTTTAACCCGGCTGCACTGACTAAAATTGATGGTCTGCAAACCGAACAGCAAATCATTGTGGCTAATTTTGATATCCAGCGTGAGTTTTCAGTACCGGCCGGATATAACGTATTTGGCTATTCTGATGATCCTATTGTCTGTAATGACGGTCCTGAAGTTTCATCTGATTTGTGTACCGATTTTAAAGGCCCAGTCAAAGGCGATGTGGAATATGTCAGCCTGTATGTTCCTTTTCTGAAAAAAATGGTGGATTTAGGCGAAGGTCTTCCTTTGACTGCACCCACGATGGGGATCGCATACAATCCCCCTGGATCGAAAGCCACTTATGCGACTGCTGTTTATGCTCCTCTCATGGCAGGTTTTGGTCATGAAGATGGGAACCCGGCAAACTTTATGGGACAGCAGGTTGCTTTAGAGCGGATTACCTATCTGTCACCATCCATCGGTTATGAGGTCAATGACCAACTGTCGATTGGTGCTTCTATCGGGATGTCTTATCAAGCCATCGGGATGAAAACGGACTTGCGTTTCCCGAATGAGTTGATTGGGATGTTGCGTATGATCGACGAAGTCGTGTGTACGCCGTTTAAAGAAAATTCCGACATTATTACAGATATTCTTTTGCTCGGGATCTGTAATGCGGATGAGGGGATGAACCCATTTGGCAAGTTTGGTCAAATGCAACTGGAGCTTGAGCAGAACTTAAGCCCAAGTTATAACCTGGGAATATTGTGGGAACCGCGCGAAGACTTTAGTTTTGGTATGGTGTACCAAAGTGCTGCAAAAATGCGCTTAAAAGGTAAATATCATATTGATAATGCCAAAGCTCCTCAGGAAATGATTAAAGGTTTAATGACCTCACCGACCGGCCAGATTCTGGCTGCAATTCTTGGATTTCCTAATTACATACCATCGAGTGAATCTGGTCTAGTGTCGCAGGATTTTGAATATCCGGCGCATTTTCAGGCAGGTATCAAATATAAAGTGATGCCAGATTTGCAAGTGAATTTTGATATTGGCTGGACAGATTACAAGGTCTGGGACGAATTTAAATTTGAATTTGATCGGACTATTTCAGCCTTAAAAATTGCCAAAATTTTGTCTGCCAATGTTACAGACTCAACCTTGGCCTTACCGATGGGATTTGAATCGCCGTGGAACTTCGGTATCGGGATTGAGTATTCCGCTACAGACCGTTTGAAGCTTCGGGCAGGTTATGAGCCACGTACCAGTGCTATTCCGAAAAATAAGCGTAATACGATGGTACCGATCAATGGTGCGCAGTTATTTGGTTTAGGTGTTGGTTACCGTTTTGATGCAGATACTGATCTGGATCTATCAATTGGTTTCTTGCGCAGCAAAGATCAGATTCCAGCAAATACCAGTAGTTTAGCCAACCAGACCGGGGTAAATAACCTGTTATTAAACCCATATGCAGGTTTGAATGTAAAAACAGATACCAAAATTACCATTTTAGGTTTGAACTATCGCACGCGTTGGTAAGGAAGAAATGATCAAGACAGGGAAAGTAGGATTGACAACGGTACTGGTATTAAGTCTGGTCCCCTTGTCTTTTTATACAAGCGCTAAAGAATTTATTACGATTATTGGTCCGGATGGGCGACCATTAGTCGTACCACGTAATAATGCAGAGAAAAAAACTGAGGAAAAATATCGATTGTCGAAAAAAGTAGGAGCTGCAGCAGTTCAGCCTATACCTGTGAGACAAAACATAGAAAAATTGCCCGTCGTAGAAAATAGGCAAGTTAAACCTAAGCATGACCATAATATGGTTGTACAACCAGTACAACCAGTACAACCAGTACAACCAGTACAACCAGTACAACCAGTACAACCAGTACAACCAGTACAATTACATACCGCGCAAGAAAAGATTCAGTCTAAACCACAATTAAAACCGGAATCTCAAGCTATTCAAAATCCTGATACTGGAGCTGGATCTTCTGTTGCTACTATACACAAACCGGGATTTAGCCAGGTTGAAGGCATTGAATATGTGGATAGTGAGTATCTGGAAAATAAAGAATTTAATTTGGAAGGCAAAAAACGTTTCTATAGCATGCCCGAAGGAGTAGTAGATAAAAATATTGGAACTACCCGGATCCAGACAATTGAACGTGAAAAAGGGGTGGGACAATCCGTATTAAAATCCTTGTTTCGAACGCCAGAAGTAGATTCTGGTCCTGTAGTACTGGCTCAAAGTTATTATCGTATTTCACAGTCGGAGACCATCGATAGCTTGGGCAAGCAGTGTTTTAATGATAAGAAAATTAAAAAAGCGAAAGAAATCAGCCTTAAAAAAGCAGTTAACCTCTGGCCTCGTGCACCTCTTAAAGCAGACGAATTTGATTTTGAAGTGGTAAAGCTTCAATCCGATATCCAGAATATTCAGATCAACTCTTATGCCTCTAGCCAGAAAAATCCAACGTATTATTGGCCTTTTGTTGTGTTTTTAGACAGTCGTGGCTGTGTGCTTGAAGGAGCGGGCGGTTTTAAAAATCAGGAAGGTCAGGCGAATATTATTCAACATGAGCGTATCGAAGGGGTTCTTCAGATTCCGGCAAAAACTGAATATGTATTATTGACGCCTTTGGCCTCCGCGATAGATGTTGAAGACAAGATGCTGACAAATCATGGACAACTAAAATTAGTCGCCATTCGATAAGGACTATTCGAGTACAAAAAGATGAAAAATAAAAAATTATTTCCATTTGCTTTAACCACACTTTTAATGGCACTGAGTGGGTGTGGTGGGGAAAGTGCCAATGTCATTCCAGAAAAAAACGATGAAGCCACGACTAATGGTACTTGTACCCCAGGTACAACTAACTGTGTGGAATGGGGGCTAGAATATCCGCTCGATGGTTTGAACTTTAACTGTAGTAGCGATACAGAAAATACCTTTATTACGTTATTTGATAGTAAAAACGGGGTTGCTTCTGGAACCTGTCAAAAGACAGATAATATTGAGTTTTATATTCAAAGTTTTGCTTCGCGCAAGATTAATTTAGGTCAAATTAAACTCAGCGATTATGCCAGTTTTAGTGCCCAGACCCAGCTGCCGCGTTTAAGTGTCATCGATATCGCAACTGGGATTGCTCGACGTCCGGTAGGGGATTTGGTGCCTAATGATCCTACCGTTCAGGTGGCTATGCGTCTGGTTAAAATTCTGCAAGCTTTGGCGCTAGAAGAAGGGCGTATTATTAATCCATCTGATGTACAACCTTTGTATATTACTGAAGAGATGCGTAAAGACCTGGCGAAAACCAGTGAGAATATCAATTTGATGGATGCCGATTTGGCGACCAAAATTAAAGATTTTGTTGATATCAGCACAATTTCGGATGAGGTGGCTTTTGCCACAGTTAAAAAGCTGGTGACGATTGCCAACGCAGCCGTGTATCAGCCAGAATTTTCATTATTCTCAACTTCAGGCGTGATTGGAAGTAACCTGACCGGTTCAGATGGACTGGTGGGCTGTAATCAAAACCCTTGTGATATTAAGAATAAGAATACTAAATATTTATTTGGCCATTTTATGCTGATTACCGATCGCCAGGGCTATACCTTTGGCAGCGGCCTGCAATGGCGTGATACCCAGTTAACATTGGCTAAAGAAAATTTATCTTCCTTAGGGGGGATTAATGCTCAACTCATCCGTAAGGTGAAACCGGTACAAATGACCGCTGATCCGCAAAGTTCATGGATTCATCCAACCAGTAAAACCATTAACACGCCTTACCGCTTGAATGTTGCAAATAATGCGACTCCGCTTGAGTTGTATCAAGGCAGATTATTGAATGATTATGTGATCGCGGGTAAAGAAGATTTCTATAAGATGGTGACTGACAAAAAATCGCTGGATACTTCCGATCAAGCCAACTTGGGGTTGTGGCGTTTGCAGGCTGATGGTGAAAACTATACGGGAAGCGTTGATCTCTATAAGATTTTCCCAATTAGTTATCTGGATCGTCAGGTCTTTAAAACAGCGCAGAACGTCGCAGATGGGGAGAAATACATTTTCCCGATGTATGCCAATCTGGAATTTAAATTTACAGATACCACTGTCAATCCAATTACCTTAGGAATCGTAATTGACAGTAATGGTGATGTACGCACTAATATGCAATCTTCCAGCAATTTAGCAACTGATCCGGTAGCAGGCTGTAAGGGTGATGTATTGGCAGATACGCTCTTAGATCATCAAAGCATACAACAATATCGCCTCGGGACTTTGGGACGTGCATTTGTGGCTGATAAAGCGGTTTCCATGCGCCTGATTTTGGCCAATGAAAAGTTTGGTAATATCAATGGCGCATTGGTAGGGGTAGACTCACGCATCCAGTCTTCACCAGATTCTAGGGATTCGATTGTGATCGGTGGTGCGCTGCTCAATTTGTCTAATGTGTTAGATACTAATGTCGGCCAGAATGGGCGTGTAACTTTCCTGAATTCGGCAGGTGATGGGGTACAATGGGCCAATACCTATGCGAGTTTTCAAAAAGTTTATAATAATAACAATGAGGGTGAAACACCGGCAGATATTAGCCTGGCAAAATTAAACGGTGGTTCGGTTGAGTTCAAACTCGCGGATTGCTATCAAGTCAAAGCTAAATAATATTCCTTAAAAATAAAAAATCCCATCTTGGTATGGGATTTTTTATGCATATTAGATTTAACCGGTATGGTCTAGACGTGTGCCTAAGGTTTCCAGATGCATTGGAAAAATATTATTTTTACGGTCTTCAAAATAATGTCTGAGGGTATGTTCTACACTCGGGAAGGCAAGTTCAGTCCAGGGAATATCTACTTCATCAAATAAACGTGTTTCGATGGTCTCTTCACCCGCACCAAATTTTCCATCAATCAGATTGGCTTTAAATAGCACATAAATCTGACCAATACGCGGAATGTTATACATACAGTACAGCTGTTCAATGTCTACTTCAGCTTCGGCTTCTTCGCGGGTTTCCCGGGCAGCCCCTTGCTCCATGGTTTCAAACAGTTCCATATAGCCGGCAGGTAACGTCCATAAGCCGTAGCGCGGTTCAATGGCACGACGGCACAACAGTACTCTGTTTTCGAATAAGACTAAAGCGCCACAAATCACTTTAGGATTAATGTAATGAATAGAGCCGCATGAATCACATACGCTGCGAATTTGCTGATCGCCCAAAGGAATTTTAGCAGTGGTTTTATGTCCACAATTCACACAGAAGTTCATATTCATCATCAATGATAAAAGTAAGCTCAGGATAACTGAAAAAGCAAAATTTGGCATCATTTCTCTCCCGCCCCGACTAAAATCAGCTATGATGAAATTATGATCATCGTCAGGGCTGAGAGAATGGATGCATGTGAATTGACACAAAGGTTGCAGCAACGCTTACGTTTTTCCAAGCGTATCCGATCTGCGCATGCTGCCGTGTTGATTGCAATTACAGATGAAGCTGACCCGAAAGTATTGCTGACGCGCCGTTCAGCTTATTTGAATAATCATGCCGGAGAAGTCTCATTTCCGGGTGGCAAGCGCGATCCGCAAGATACCAGTAATATTGTGGTGGCTTTAAGGGAAGCCTATGAGGAAACGGCTCTCAATCCTTTTGATGTACATTTAATGGGTGATTTACCCATGCAAAAAGCCCGCAATGGCATGCTGGTCAAACCGATTGTGGGACTGATTCCTCCGCAAGTGAAGCTGATTCCACAACCGACGGAAATTGACCGGATTTTCTTTGCTTCATTGCAGCATTTACTTGAAGTGACGCCCACACCTTATGAAGTTCGCTTTGCTCAGCAATCTTTATATTTTCCGAGTATGCGGATAGAAAATGAAGTGGTTTGGGGCTTGACCGCACGTATGTTGATTTCTTTATTTCAATATGGGCTGGATTATAAAAAAGACTGGCCATTCTTGCTTAATTCTCCAACGTTTAAACGCTCCAAATTTTTTTAACCATTGAATAGGATTTTATCAATGTTGTACAAATTTCAGGGACACTTACCTACCGCTATACATCAGCCCTGGGATGGCTGGGTGGCACCGACGGCCACAGTGATTGGACAAGTTGAGCTTGGACGCCAAGTCAGTGTCTGGTTCGGTGCTATAGTGCGCGCAGATAACAGTAAAATTAAATTGGGTGACTTTAGCAATGTGCAGGAAAATGCAGTGCTGCATACGGATGCCGGCATTGAGATGCAGATCGGTAATTATGTAACGATTGGGCATCAGGCCATGCTACATGGTTGTACCATTGGAGATAACAGCCTGATCGGGATTCAAGCAGTCATTCTAAACAATGCCGTGATTGGCAAGAATTGTATTATTGGTGCCAATGCCTTGATTCCGGAAGGCAAGATCATTCCAGATAATTCAGTGGTGATGGGCTCACCCGGTAAAGTGGTAAAAACGCTGGATGAGGACAGCATTCAGAAACTGAAAATGAGTGCCATGCATTATGCCGAGCATTTTCAGAAATTTCAGGACTTGGAAGAAGTGCAACTCTAAGGCACTCTTTTAATAAGTGAATCATAAGCCTAGATTTTCTAGGCATTTTTGTATCTGTTTCGGGAAAATCTCGCGTAGCGGATATGAGTGGAGTATCATATCCGCGTTTTTTATATTCTCTGAATTAAGGTTGTGCATGAAAGTGCTGGCATTGGAGACTGCCAATGAGCAGTGTTCCGTTTCTGTAATCGATGATACTCAAGAACTATTTTTTCAGCTTGATGCGCGCGCCAAGGCACAAACGCAAACGATTCTCCCGATGATTGAACAAGGTCTGCAAGATCTTGGGCTGGCCATTGCTGATTTGACCGCGATTGCCTTTAGTCGTGGTCCGGGTTCTTTTAGCGGTGTCCGCATTAATGCTGCCGTGACTCAGGCCTTGGCTTGGTCAAATGATGTGCCGGTGATTCCGGTGTCAACTTTGCAGGCTTTGGCACAAGCAGCCTATCGTTTACACGGCCTCACGCAAGTGTCTGCGGTATTGGATGCCCGCATGAGCGAAGTTTATATCGCAAGCTATCAACTGGATGCACAAGGGATTATGCAACCGGTCGATGATGAGCAACTGTTAAGTTATGCAGAAGGCAGCCAAGCTGTACGGTTTACCCCGGTAGGTTCAGGTGCTGAACTGGTACAAAGCGAAACTTCAATTTATAAAGATGTGCATGCGACCGCACAGGATATTGCCAGCATTGCACGTGCAGCGGCGCAAGCAGAAAACTGGGTGAGTGCAGAATTGGCATTACCCGTATATTTACGCGATAACGCGTGGAAAAAAATTCCAGAACAAGGCAAAGCATAATTAATTAGGATAAAGCATGGATCTTTTACTGCTACTCAAAGCGGCCATCATGGGTATTATCGAAGGCATCACCGAGTTTTTGCCTATTTCCAGTACCGGTCATTTGATTTTGGCATCAGAATTAATGAATTTCTGGACCAAGGAAAAAAGTGATGTATTTGTCATCGCGATCCAGATGGGGGCAATTGCTGCCGTTATTTATGAATATTGGGCACGTCTTTGGGGTGCAGCGACCGGGATTGTCAGCGGTGAACCGCAAGGTCGCCGTTTAGGCATTGGCCTGATTCTGGCTTCTATTCCGATTATATTGATTGGTCTGACTTTGGGACAAACTGTCAAACAATTACTGTTTAATGATATTGCGATTGCCATTGGTTTGATCGTCGGTGGTTTGATCATTATCTGGATTGAAAAGAATCCACCACAAGTCCGTGTGCATGAAGTTGAAGAACTCAGCATTAGAGATGCGATCTGGATTGGCCTGATTCAGGTTTTATCCTTGATACCGGGAACTTCCCGTTCAGGCGCAACCATTATCGGTGCAATGTTCCTAGGTGTGTCCCGTAAGGCAGCGACTGAATTCTCATTTTTCTTGGGTATTCCGGTCATTATCGGTGCTGGCCTGCTGGATCTTTATCAAAGCTATGATGTCTTAAATACGACTGAAGACTGGACCGTGATCGGAGTTGGGCTTCTGGTTTCCTTTATCTCGGCATTGATATTAATCCGAGCGCTGGTCGCTTATGTGGCCAAACGCGACTTTATGATCTTTGCCTGGTATCGTATTGCTTCGGGTCTGCTAATTTTATTATTTGCCTATACGGGTTGGAAACTATGGTAAGCGCGATTCGCTTATATACCGAATCTGACGATCAAGAGAAAGCACAGCACTTCGAGGCTGTGCTTTCTTCTCGTGGGGTACAGGTCGAGATTGAAACTGTTGAAAAACTCAATGCACGTTTTTTCCGTTTAAATCCTGAACTGGCCCTTTGTGTTGATGCTGACGGACTCTGGTTATGTGCCAACGGCATGAAGATGCAACCGGACTGGCAAGCGGAAACCAGGCGTTTAAAACGCGCATCTTTGAAATCTGAAATGATTGCACGTGCCTGTAATTTAAGTGAAAAACCAAGCTTAGTTGATGCGACTGCGGGTCTGGGACATGACAGTCTGTTGATGGCACATTTAGGTGCGCAAGTGACTCTGGTTGAACGGCATCCGGTTCTATTCACCTTGCTTGAAGATAGCCATATACGTGCCCAGTCGGATGCATTCCTGAGTCAGGTCGTGTCGCGGATTAATTTGGTCTTTTCTGATTCAGCCGATTATTTAAAACAGCAGGCCCAGCAGCATAAAGTTGTCGATGTAGTTTATCTTGATCCAATGTTTCCACAGCGGGATCAAAACCAGCAGGCAGTCAAAAAGCAGGCGCAGGTCAAAAAACAGATGCAGCTGTTGCATATGTTATTGCCTGAAGATGGTGAAATGGATCTGGGCGATAATCTTCTGGAACTGGCACAGAAAATTGGCAAACGTGTCGTGGTCAAACGTCCGCGTCTGGCGGTATTTCTGGCCGGAAAAGAGCCAAATCATCAATGGCAAGGCGATGCTTGTCGCTTTGATGCGTATTTTCAGCATGAACTTGTAGCTGAATAGGATAATGGCTTCTTTATTAAGCAAAGATTTGTTATATATTTAAAATTAGCATTGATTAAATGCTTATCAAGCATAAACTTATTCAGCACATTAGCGAGCCACTCATCTCCTTGAAATCCTATGATCGACTTTAAACCCTCCATTAATTTTTGGCACGATTTTAAGAGCAACCAAATTGCCGGGATGTGGTTATTTCTGGGGTCGAGGCGTTCTTTACAACTGGTCCGTCCATCCATCATGCAACTGGTGTTCTGGGGGATCTTAGGGGGCTGCGCCAACAGTTTGTTTAGCTGGCTCAGTTCAGGCCGTATGGGAGATTTTAACTCTCAAGGCCTGATCAGTTATGCGCTTTGGCCTTTCATTGCCCTGATTGTCGGTATTTTTCTTTCGCAACGGGTCAATAATCCACGCTTGATGCTGGTGCCAGCCTTGTTATGGTTGGTGTTAGATACCCATATCATGCTGTTCCAGTGTCTGATTCAGTATCTGGGTGATCTGGATTATCTGCCTTATATCCTTTACGACTATATTCCAACGCTCTTTGTCATGCTGTTTGTCTGGCAAAGTCTGGCAGTGGTCTGGGTGATTTCACGTGAATTAAAATGGCCGTGGTGGGAACGTGCGCTGATTATGCTGGCGACTTTGTTTACCTTGGTGGTCTGGCAGATTTCAGTCAAAGATCAGCCGATCTGGAAAGTCGAAGAAATTCCACCGAGTTTTGCCGAAGATGCTTTCTATGCCCAGCCAACTTTGCTGAATAAAGCGCTGGAAAATATCGAGTATGGTGAATTTGCACAGTCACACTGGTATTTCATGGGGGTAGCCGGAGCGAGCTATCAGGATGTATTCCATTCTGAAGTTGAGCGGATTAAAGAGCAGTTTGATACCCGTTTTGGTACTTTTGGCCGATCGATTGCCTTGGTCAATCATCCAGCGACACGTACCACCATGCCGATTGCTTCCAAAACCAGTATGGAGCTGGCATTACGCCGTATGGGGCAGCAGATGAACCGGGAAAGTGATGTGTTGTTTTTATATATGACCTCTCACGGTTTGCCGAATGTATTTGAAATGGAAAATGCCCCGCTGGATCTGGCACAAGTCGATCCAAAATGGTTGCGTGAGACACTGGATGCATCAGGCATACGCTGGCGCGTGATTGTGATCTCGGCATGTTTTTCAGGCAGTTTTGCTTCAGCTTTACAGAATGATAATACCTTGGTGATTACGGCTTCGGCAGCCGACCGTCAGTCTTTTGGCTGTTCGAATGAAGCGGATTATACCTATTTTGGTCGTGCGTTCTTTGATGAAGCCATGCGTGAAAATAGCAGCTTGCAAAGCGCGTTCGCCCAGGCCACAGATACCGTAGCAAAATGGGAATCGGCTCAAGGTTTTGAGCCATCAGAACCGCAATGGGTGATTGGCAAGAATATGGAATTGATGTTGCCACAACTGGAGCAGCGTTTATTTCCACAGACTAGTACGGCAACAGCATCTCCCTAGATTAATGTCATCCACAGACCGGTTGTAATAATAAGGAATAGCCATGGAACTTATACAGAACAATAGAAGCTTTGAAGGTGAACAGCGGATTTATCGTTTTGATTCACGCTATCTTAAAACACCGACCAAGTTTGGCATTTTTCTGCCGCCTCAAGCTTTAGAGGGCCACAGTTGTCCTGCTTTATTCTATCTGGCAGGTTTGACCTGTACTGAAGAAACTTTTGCCATTAAGGCGCATGCACAGCGTCTGGCGGCGCAACTTGGCTTGATCCTGATTACACCGGATACTTCGCCACGTGGTGAAGGCGTAGCAGAAGGCGACAACTGGGATATTGGTCAGGGTGCAGGTTTTTATATTAATGCCACTCAGGCACCGTGGGCTGAACACTATCAAATGGAAAGCTTCATTGTCGATGAACTCTATGCACTGGTCACTGAGGAGTTCGTGATCCATCCCGGTAAGATCGGGATCTTCGGCCACTCTATGGGCGGTCATGGCGCATTGACCCTGGCATTTAAATATCCAGAAAAATTCAAATCTGTTTCAGCCTTTGCACCAATTTGTGCACCGAGCCAGTGCCCGTGGGGAGACAAAGCATTCTCGAATTATCTGGGTACTGAGAAAGAGGAATGGCTGAAACATGATGCGACCGCTTTGGTTCAGGAAAAAGGCGCATTATTTAGCGATATCCTGATTGATCAGGGTTTTTCGGACCAGTTCTATAGTCAGCTTAATCCAGCCTTGTTTCAGCAAGCTTGTGATGCCGTCAACCAGCCGCTAACTTTGCGTGAACATCAGGGCTATGATCATGGTTATTACTTTATTCAAAGTTTCGTAGATGACCATTTGCAATTCCATGCTGTGCAGTTAAATCCTTAAAGTAAGACTGCACATATGTAGCAAAGCCAAAAAGATTAAAAAACCTCCAAAATGTTTTTACATTCTGGGGGTTTTTCTTTTAATATCAGATGTATAAAAGTATAAAAAATTGGGGTCGTCATGCAGCAGACAGCAGACGGTATTCGTGTTAGTGAGCCATTATTTCCAGCTGCTTCAAGTTTTTCGACTGAAGCCACGCCTTCAGTCTGCCCTAAATATCAGCGTTATGGATTCAGATTTCATGGCAGTGCATCCGAATATTTTGGTATCTGGATGGTGAATCTGATGCTGACCATTGTGACATTGACCTTGTACAGCCCTTGGGTCAAGGCACGCCGTATGCGTTATTTCTACGGCAATACCCAATTTTTAAACCATCGTTTCGATTTTGTGGCCATGCCGAGCCGGATCCTGCTGGGTCGTCTGTTTGCACTGGAACTGTATCTGGTTACCGTTGTACTGACCAAATATTCAATCCTCTCTACCAGTTCTTTATTGATGGTCGCTGCGCTATGTCTATCGTGGCTTATTCGGATGACCCTGAAATTCAAGGCCCGAAATAGCAAATATGGCAATGTGCGTTTTTATTTTAATGGCAGCAACCGTGAGGCTTATAGGGTCTTATTTCTGGCCATCCTGCTCAATATCTTTACTTTGCTGCTGTTTAGTCCGGTGATGATCTGGCTCTATAAACGCTATTGCTTTAATCATTTATCGATTGGTCAGTTGCAATTCAAGCTGAATATTAACTGGTCCAAGTTTATGTCTGCCGTTTATCTGCCCTTGGGTGTTTGCCTGCTGGTTGGTATTGGCTGGCTTGCAGCAGTAGTGTACTGGGTGGACCGGATTGGAACCAATTTGTTTAGTCTGGGTTTACTGCTTAGCTATCTGCTTTGTCTGGCGCTGGTCTGGCCGGTCATTTCTGCACGTTTATACCACATTACCTGGAATCATGTGGAGCTTGGTCAAAGTTACTTTAAAACACGGGTAACTACCTGGCGTTATAGCTGGATTGTGCTGAGCAACTGGATAGTGCGTGTTCTTAGTCTGGGCTTAATGACGCCTTGGGCTGCCATCCGTTTATATGAATATCAGTTAAAACACTTAGAACTATATGTGGCTGAAGATGAAACCAATCTTGAGCATATCTTGCAACCTGACCCGAGTGCTTTGGCCGATGAAATCCTGGACGTATTTGATTTCGATGCGTCGCTATAGGAGTAAATGTGATGAAACGACCTGTCGAAGTTAAGTTTTATGATGGAATTCTCGCTGAAGCCCGTCGTGCCTGGATTGTACCGGATCAGCAACAAGGGATTGCCTTGAAACTTGATGAGGATGTTCCAGTACAAGTTAGCGCTGCAGATTTTTATTTTTCTTATCCGGACATGGCCTACATTGGTGGTGTCGGTGGTCGTAAACCGATTATTGAGCTGCCTGAAGAGCGTCGGATTGAGTTTTTAAGCAAAGCGCCACATTGGCTCGGGATTAAACATAAAGATATTTATCATGCAATCTGGAAGTTTGAACGTTCACCGATCCTGATTTTCTTTTCCATGATCATCGTGATTAGTGCAGTGATTGTGATTTTAAAATGGGGGATTCCTTATAGTGCCAAACAGCTGGCAAAATTCCTTCCGGAGCAGACTCTGGTTGAAGTAGGCAACCGGACAGAGCAGCAGTTAATTGCCCAGACCCAACCAAGTACACTACCGGAAGAACAGCAGATGCGATTAAAAACTTTGTATGAACAAAAGATTGCTGTAGGAAAACCTGCAAAAATTATTTTCCGTCAAGGTGGATCAAGCATGGGCATGAATGCCGCAGCCATCCCGAATAACACCATTATTGTGACTGATGAACTGGTGAAAATCAGCGGCACCGATGAAGAAGTCCTTGCCGTACTGGCCCATGAACAAGGCCATCTGGTACAAAAGCACAGTATGCAGAAAGTGATTTCTAATCTGGGTGTGGCGGGACTGTTTGCCTTGGTAACTGGAGATTTAAGTGATGTGGTCACAGCCTCTGTAGTCGTGTTGGCTGATGCCGGATATTCGCAGGCGATTGAACTGGATGCTGATGACTATGCCATGCAGCATTGGCATCAACAGCAGATTTCCAGTATTCACTTGTCTAACTTTTTGCAGCGGGTGGAAAATGCCAGAATACTGGCAGAGGAGTCTCAAACCTTAAAAATGAAAAATTTCACTCTCAATATTGATGGAAAAGACCGACACCTGACAGAAACCGAACTGAAATGGATTCGCCTGATCGGGAAGTTTAAAAAATATCTGGAATCTCACCCCGAACTGGATAAAAGAATTGAGCGTATTCATGCCTTTAATGAACAGGCGAATCATCGTATTTAGTTTCTGATCATTGCTATGTCTTGATCATCAAGGCTTTTTAGTCCCTATCTTTGCCAGTCGGCAGTCAGATGTTCCTGTCCCATACGGATCAGATGATCCAGAACCACATTTTCGAGTTTATTCAGGTCAGTAAATTCATCTGTGCTTTGAATCGTTACGGTTAGATGATCCTGTTCAGGAGCCAATATCACTTCAGCATTTGGAAAATGAATCAGGAAATTTTGTTCGGTTTCATCAATATTAAATTTATGTTTCCAGTGATTGGCCAAGCGTTTGGCAATTCGTGAAGCTTGTTGCGTCTGGATATGGGCCATACTTTTCATCAGTTTTCTACACTATTCATCATTATCCTGCACTTTAAACCAGACAGTGATGCCGGCATAAGCCTCAAAGCGTTACACAGCGTTTTAATCTTGCAACATCGAATCACAGTAGCCGGAGCGGATTTGATATAATGGGAAAAATCCAATTTCAACAAGCCAGGTTCTCCCATGTCCAAGCCTTATTTAATTGCCCCTTCTATTTTATCTGCTGACTTTGCCCGTTTAGGTGAAGAAGTCGAGAATGTGTTGGAAGCAGGTGCAGACGTTGTTCATTTTGATGTCATGGACAACCATTATGTACCGAACCTGACTTTTGGTGCAGGTGTTTGTAAGGCCTTGAAAAATTATGGGATCAAGGCGCCCATTGATGTGCATTTGATGGTTAAGCCGGTAGATCGCATGATCGGGGATTTCCTTGAAGCGGGTGCTGATATCATTACTTTTCATCCAGAAGCTTCTGATCATATTGACCGTTCTTTACAGTTGATCAAATCAGGTGGTGCAAAAGCGGGGCTGGTATTTAATCCGGCAACACCATTGCATTACCTGGATTATGTACTGGATAAAGTCGATCAAATTTTGCTCATGAGCGTGAACCCGGGTTTTGGCGGACAGAAATTTATTCCAATGACTTTGGATAAATTGCGTCAGGCACGCAAACTGATCGATGCTTCAGGTCATGATATTCGTCTGGAAGTCGATGGTGGCGTTACGCCAAGCAACATTCGTGAAATTGCCGAAGCGGGTGCCGATATGTTTGTAGCTGGTTCAGCTATTTTTGGTAAGCCGGATTATAAAGCTGTGATTGATGAAATGCGTGCGGAATTAGCGAGAGTAGGGCAGGTTCAACTGTAATCGTTAAAAACTCATAAGTGCATAAATATGTGGATAACTTTATGGATAAGTGTGTAGATATCTATGTTGATAACCATATGGATATGTTGCATAAAATGTAATCATTTGTAGCCTGATTGATTGCGATTTAGACAAAATCTGTATAAAAAGAACTCGAATTGGGTTCTTTTTTATTACATATAACCCTTATGTTTAGTGGTTATTTGTTAATCAAGAGTTAATAATTCAACCAAGTAAAAAATGATCAATGTCTCGCATATTTGTGTTTCATTATGTAATTACTCCAGACAAAGTTTAAATGTAATTGATGTGTATAACTTAATATTCTGAGTCCATTCTCATGTAATTGTTGTGGATGAATTGCCCGACTTATTAGAACTATTTCTGACCTGGCATTTTCAACATCTACCATAACCAGAGTAGCCATGAATGTCGTGAGGATTTGAGTAAGGCAAAGTTAAGTTGTATCTCGATAAGTCATGTTTTGTAACACTGACCACATTGTTGGCACGCGAATTAATAAAATTTCTATATCTAGATATTGAGGAGGAACGACCTCCCTTGTGAATTACGTATCGGAATTTACAGGAAAAATCGTCAGGACGGCCTGATTCTTATATAAAAGGAGGAGGGCTGCATGGCCTGGATCGTACTTATTCTTGCGGGTATTTTTGAAATCGTTTGGGCATATTCGATGAAGCTGTCTGAAGGCTTTACCAGACTTACCCCAAGTATTATTACCATTGTCTTCATGGTACTGAGTTTTGCTTTGCTGGCTTATGCGATGCGTACTTTGCCACTAGGTACAGCCTATACGATCTGGACCGGGATTGGTGCAGTGGGTTCATTTCTCATTGGTATTTGGGTTTTGGGTGAACCCGCTACAGCGTTGCGTATGCTGGCTGCCGTACTCATCATTTCCGGTCTGGTGCTGATGAAAGTATCCTCTTCATAATTTGTTTCTGCCTGTCTCGGTGAACTGGGTTAATATAGAAAATGAACTCCAGCGATTGGGACAGGGCGCCATCATGAACTTAAGTTATATCTATATGGATTCTCCCGTAGGTCAGCTACAACTGGTCGCGAATGAAACCGCGCTGGTGGCCGTGCTTTGGGACTGTGAACAGCCGAATCGGGTGAAACTGGCGACTTTGGTTGAAGATCCGCAGCATCCGGTATTGATTGAAACCAGACGCCAGCTTCAGGAATATTTTGCCGGTCAGCGCAATGTTTTTGACCTGCCTTTGGACTTTGCAGGTACCGATTTTCAGAAAAAAGTCTGGCAGGCGCTACTGAATATTCCCTACGGACAAACGCGAAGCTATCGCGACATTGCTGAACAGGTGGGTAATATCAAGGCAGTACGCGCCGTGGGTGCAGCCAATGGCAAAAACCCGATTTCGATTATTGCACCCTGTCATCGGGTGATTGGTCGCAGTGGCAAGCTGGTAGGATTTGCCGGTGGTTTGGATAAAAAAGAAATCCTGTTAAATATTGAGCGAACGCATTAATATTTAAGCACTTAAAATAAATGAAAATTAGAATATGGAACATTCTACCATACAGCTATTAAGTCCACTCTGGTCCAGTTTAGGGTGGATTCTTCTGCTTTTCTTTGGCGTGATGATTTTTAAATTATTCAAGCCATTTTTAAAAGGGAAATTAGGAGAATTTGCGGTTGCTGCCCATGTCAAACTGTATTTAAAAGATCCTCAATATATTCTGCTCAATGATTTGACTCTTCCAGACGGGACAGGTGCGACCACGCAAATTGATCATCTGTTATTAAGTCCTTACGGAATATTTGTGATTGAGACCAAAAACTATAAAGGCTGGATATTTGGAAACGAGCGACAAAAAACCTGGACCCAGAAAATCTATAAACACAGTTATAAATTTCAGAATCTGATTCATCAAAACTATAAGCACATCAAAGTATTGGAGCAGCTACTGGCAGATATTGTGGAACCAGATCTTTTGCATTCTGTGATTGTATTTATGCCAGATGCCGTGTTTAAAACGCCGATGCCAAATCATGTATTTCGGGGGGCGGGCTGAACCGACTATGTGAAAAGTTTTGATCAACAGATGATTTCTGAAACGAAATTAAAACGGATACAACTGCGGCTAGAAAAAGAAGTTTTAGAAAAATCTTGGAAAACTAATCGGGAGCATGTAGAAAATTTAAAGCATCTTAAGCAGTCATAAGCTTTTACGAGTCCATAAAAAAGCCTTTGAATGATTCAAAGGCTTTTTAGTGTTAAATATTTGAAGCTTTCAGTTTTTCGGTAATCTCAGCCAGAACTTTAATCCGTTTTACTTCGTCCCATAATGCTTTGGCTTCAGGATAATGTTTCGACATCATGCCGAGCCATTGCTTGTAACGACCGACCATCCCGATCTCAGTTTTGGCTGGACCGTTGATAAAACGAATTTGCAGTTGCAGCAGTTCATTCCAGTTCAGCAAAGGTGCATCCGAATTTTGACGGATACATTGAGTCAGGTCGGGTGTGGTCACCGCACCACGGCCAATCATCAGGTCTTCGCAGCCAGATTCTAGTCGACACTGTTTGGCATCGGTATTGTTCCAGATTTCACCATTGGCGATCACATTGATCTTGAGTGCTTCACGAATCGGTTGTAACTGGTCCCAGAATGCTGGCGGAGTGTAGCCATCGGCTTTGGTACGTGCATGAACGGTGACCCAGGCTGCCCCGGCATCTTCAATGGCATGCGCATTTTCCAGCATAAAATTACGGTCCATATAACCCAGACGCATTTTGGCGGAAACCGGAATATGTGCAGGAACGGCATCACGCACGGCTTTAACCAGCTCATGCACCACTTCGGGTTCATCTAGCAGGACTGAACCACCACGATGACGGTTCACGGTTTTGGCCGGACAGCCAAAATTCATGTCAATTGCCGGTGCGCCCATGGCTGCCACTTTGGCGGCATTCGCTGCTAGCATCTCCGGATTATTTCCTAAGAATTGGACATGTACCGGTATACCTGCCGCCGTCTTGCCATCATTCAACAGTTCCGGGCAGTAAGTATGATAAATATGATCGGGCAGAAGGGAATCGGTGACACGGATAAACTCGGTCACACACCAGTCAAAGCTACCTACGGATGTCAGCACATCACGCATAATCGGATCGGTTAAGCCTTCCATGGGAGCAAGCACAAGTTTCAACGGTGCACACCTGTAAATTTAAAACGGTGTTATACGTTTTTTTAGGCAGCCTGTCTAGGCTGGATCGGAATTGAATGATGAGTACCTGAAAATTGAACTTTTTGGGCTGATATAAAAAGGCCTTTAATGTGGATTAAAGGCCTTTAAAAGTGAAGCTTAGGATGATTTAGCGATATCCAGCCATTTTAATCAGCCAGTTTCTCGACTTTCATACTCTCACGATAATACTGACAGCCCTTGTACAACAGGAAGCAACCAATCAATCCGGCAATCGCATTGACGATCGAGATCGAGTTACCAACCATTAAGGTATTCTGGAAATATTTATCCGTGATTAATGCCACAGCGGTGGTTCCGACGCCTAAGGCAATCAGGTTTGAAACCAACAGGAACTTGGCAGATACCTGTGCGCGTAGCTGGTTTGGTGTCAGCATTTGCGTAGCAGCAGCCGATGCAGGAATCGGGAAAGTGGAGAAGAACATTGCCACAAAAATCAGCGCAAATGAAAGCTGCATATTATCGACCTGAGTGAACAGCACACTCGGAATAATCAGCGCTGCATAGCCAATCGCACCGGTACGAATTGCAGCATTGCTATAGCCACGTTTCGAGAAGAAGTCGATCAACCAGCCACAGAATAAGGCACCCGAAGTATTCGCGACTAGAATAATCGTACCGAGGATATAACCGGTTTGACTCGCATCCAGACCGAAATTACGCATGTAATAGGCAGGTGCCCAGCCCAGCAGCGAATACAGCATCATGGTGTAAAAAGAAAAGCCAATAAAATGACAGAAGAAGGTCTTTTTATGTGTCTTGATAAAACCAATCGAATTTTTGAAAGAGGCTTTAATGACCTGGCCATCCTGATCGACTTTCATCCCCTTACGTGCAGGTTCACGCACCGTCAACACCATGAGTAGGGCTAGTAATACGCCTGGAAGACCCACAATCATAAAGGTAAGTTGCCAGGTTTTCACTTCACCAATGAGGGGTAAGGCTACGAAGCTGACATCTTTTAGCAGGCCAATCACATAGCCGCCAATCAGGAAAGCTAGGCCCGAACCAATAAAGGCACCAATCGCATATACACCGAGTGCACGGCCTAATTTATCTTTCGGAAATAAATCGGCAACGATTGAATAAAAGGCAGGGGAAAGCGCAGCTTCACCGGCACCCACACTCAGACGTGCAATAAACATTTGAATAAAGTTTTTACTGAGGCCACAAGCCGCTGTAGCGAGACTCCAGAATGCAATCCCGGTTGCAATAATTTTAATCCGTGACTTTTGATCCGCCAATCCGGCAATGGGCAAGCCCATAATGGCATAAAATAAGGAGAAGGCCAGACCCTGTAACAGACTAAACTGAGTATCGCTCAGCATTAAATCGGCTTTAATCGGTTCAATCATGAGCGATAAAATTTGACGGTCTACAAATGACAGAATGTAAGCCACCATACAAATGACCACCACATACCATTGATAGGTGCTGCTTTCCGGTGGCGGTTCAATCTGTTCAGACAGTGGCACGGCCGTTTCTGTCGGTGTAGGCTCAAAATTTTGATCTGTTGGTTGAATCGTCCTTTCAACCATTTCTAGGTTCAGCGATTTATCATTCATCATGCAACATCCTGTGCTGATCGTTTGAGATATTTATTTGATACTTTTAATTTGCTTGTTATTTTTATGTTGTATCGCATTTAATTAATCTAGAGGCTAAATGGATAGACGTCAATCTGTTTTTAAAAATAGATACAAATAATTTTAAAAGACAAAAAAAAGGAATCATAATAATTCCTTTTTTTTGGTGTGAATTTTTAGCCACGTTCAACCAGCGTTAAAATATCGTAGGTTGCAACCAGTTCATTGCGCTGGTTTTTCACTTTAATATCCCAGACCACGACACCATGTGGTTTTTGGGCCGGATCGCGCAGTGCTTTTGGAGTTTTCTGTTTACAGGTCAGTTCCACCTGAATGGTATCGCCAATTTTCACCGGTTCTACAAAGCGCAAGTTGTCCATGCCATAGTTGGCAATGACTGGGCCCTGAGCGGCATCAACGAATAAACCGGCCGCAGCAGACACCACGAAATAGCCATGTGCCACACGTTCACCAAACAGGGATTCTGCTGCAGCAATCTTGTCCATATGCGCATAGAAGTGATCACCGCTCAGACAGCCGAAATTCACCAGATCCGCTTCGGTCACGCTACGTCGTGCAGTCAGTAAACGCTCGCCGATACGCAATTCATCAAATGATTTTTTAAAAGGATGCACGCGGTCTTCAAAGACTTGAGCGCCAGCTGTCCAGCTATGGCCGACCTGGGTCATGGCATTTGGCGAGCCTTGAATCGCAGTCCGTTGCATATAATGTTTGACTGCACGCAAACCGCCGAGTTCCTCACCGCCACCGGCACGTCCCGGTCCGCCATGAACCAGCAAAGGTAATGGAGAGCCATGTCCGGTACTTTCTTTGGCACTTTCAGCATCCAGAATATGGACACGTCCATGCCATGGCGCAATTTTGCTGAACAGTTGTTCAATATTTTCATCGGTATTGCGTACGATGGATGCTACCAAGCTACCTTCGCCACGTGCCACCAGGTCAGCAAGCTGAGCCAGGTCAGTATATGGCATTAAAGTCACTACAGGCCCAAAAGCTTCAATCTTATGAATATTTTCTGCCTGAGCTGGCGCTTTGCAGACCAACACAGTAGGTGGATAGCATGCAGACTTCTCCGTATTTTGTACTTGAATCTTAAAGTCCTGACGTAAGTGGCTACCGAATACGATCTCTGCATCCTGGCTGAGCTGTTCAACTTTTGCCGCGACATCGTGTTTCTGTTTGACGCTGGCCAAAGCGCCCATGCTGACGCCTTCTTGAGCCGGATCGCCCACAACCACTTTTTTCAGTTTTGCAATCAGACGGTCTTGTACTGTATCCAATAGCTCGGCTGGCACAAAGGCACGACGAATGGCGGTACATTTCTGTCCGGCTTTGGTGGTCATTTCACGGAAAACTTCACGGACAAATAAATCAATCGTTTCATCATTGGCTTGCGCCGTCAAAATTGCACTATTGACCGAATCTGCTTCCATGGTGAATGGAATCGAGTAGGCATTTAAATGTGGATGCGAACGCAGTTTTTGCCCTGTTGAAGCAGAACCGGTAAAAGTGACCGTATCTTGAGGATTTAAATGATCAAATAAATCATAGACCTGTCCGCAAATGAGCTGCAATGAACCTTCTGGCAAGAAACCGCTTTCATGAATGGCTTTGACCACGGCATGGGTCAGCTCGGCACCTTCAGTCGCCGGTTTGACAATACAGGGTACGCCTGCCAGTAGCGTCGGTGCGATTTTCTCCAGCATGCCCCAGATTGGAAAGTTAAAGGCATTGATATGCACGGCAACACCGGCTTTAGGCGTCAGAATATGTTTCGCGCCAAAGCTACCTTGCTTAGACAGTGGAATCCAGGCATCTTCGACCCATGCTGTTTCATCACTCAGTTCACGACGCACCAAACTCGAATAAGCATATAAGGTGCCAATCCCGCCTTCAATATCAATCCAGGCATCTTTACGGGTACAGCCGGTTGCTTTGGCAAGCTCATAAAAGTCTTCTTTGCGTTCCATCAAATACTGAGCCACTTGCTTCAGTGCATTGGCACGTTGATGGAAGGTCCATGTGGCAATAGTCGCGCCTTTTTGTTTGGCATACTTCACCACGGCTTGGGTATCGATGCCCTGACTGCCGACCTGATAAACCGCTTCACCGCTAATGGCATGATAAACCGTACGTAAATCGGCTTGCGCTGCGTATTCCTGGCCGTACACCAGTGAAGATAAGCTTTTGATGGCAATAGGATTATGGGTTGATTCAGTATCTTGATAATCCGTTGTGCTTGAGCTGCTGTCTAACTCTAACATTGTAAAAACTCCATTTATGATACGTTTTGAGATGTATTTTAATTTTGATGTTTCATAATTTGTGTTGAAAAATTGAAAATGTCAATCATAAATCTGTATTTAAAAATGCGTAACAATAAAATAAAAAATATTAAGTTATATAAAACAAATATTTATTAAAAATAAGGATAAAAATTAAATGATACCAATAAGTAGATATTGATTTTAATTACGTATCGTTTTAATTTGGGTGTATCAACACTTGGGATAAGTGAGGGAACAATGAATAACCAACAACAAATCTTCGATCAAAAGATTGAAAAGGATATTTCCATCGAGCCGAAGGACTGGATGCCGGATGCTTATCGTAAGACCTTGATTCGTCAGATCGGTCAGCACGCACACTCTGAAGTGGTGGGTATGTTGCCGGAAGGCAACTGGATTACCCGTGCACCGACTTTAAAACGTAAAGCCGTGCTAATGGCAAAAGTTCAGGACGAAGCCGGTCATGCCTTGTATCTGTACAGTGCTGCAGAAACCCTGGGTGCCGATCGTGACGATATGATGGATAAGCTGATTGCCGGTCGCATGAAATATTCATCCATTTTTAACTATCCAACCCTGAGCTGGGCCGATGTTGCAGCGATTGGCTGGCTGGTGGATGGTGCAGCAATTGTCAATCAGGTTGCGCTGTGCCGTACGTCTTATGGTCCTTATGCACGTGCCATGGTGCGTGTGTGTAAAGAAGAGAGTTTCCATCAGCGTCAGGGCTTTGAAGCCATGATGGAATTGGCCAATGGTACGCCGGAACAAAAGCAGATGGCACAGGATGCAGTGAATCGTTTCTGGTGGCCGGCACTGATGATGTTTGGTCCAAGTGATGATAATTCACCGAACAGTGCACAAAGTATGCAATGGAAAATTAAATTATTCAGTAACGATGAGCTACGTCAGAAATTTGTCGATAACACCGTGTCGCAAGTCTTACAGCTTGGTTTAACCGTTCCAGATCCAGACCTTAAATTCAATGAAGCCACCGGACATTACGAATTTGGTGAAATTAATTGGGATGAGTTTTTTGCGATTCTTGCAGGCAAGGGATCGTGTAACCATGAGCGTATTGAAGCACGCCGCAAAGCTTGGGAAGGCGGCAAGTGGGTACGTGAGTCTGCAGCAGTCTATGCTCAAAAACAGCAGCAACAGTCACAAGCACAAAAAGTTGCTTAAAACAGTTTGATCAATATAGGGAATTTTGCTCATGAATAACAAAAACAACTGGTCACTTTATGAAGTGTTTGTGCGTAGTAAACAGGGTCTGAGTCACCGTCATGTCGGCAGCCTGCGTGCACCAGATGAGGAAGTCGCACTACAAAATGCCCGCGATGTATATACCCGCCGCAATGAAGGTATCAGTATCTGGGTGGTGAAATCTGAATTGATTACCTCTTCACAGCCAGATGAAAAAGCAGAATTTTTTGAACCCGCTCTGGACAAGGTTTATCGCCATCCAACCTTTTATAACATTCCAGCTGGCATCGAGCACATGTAAAGGGAAAGGTGAAGATTATGACAAATCAAGTATTGGCAGAATTTCTTTTACATGTGGGTGACAGTCAACTGATCCTGTCTCATCGTTTGGCAGAGTGGTGTGGTCATGCACCTGAACTGGAGCTGGATATTGCCTTAGCCAATATTGGACTGGATTTATTGGGTCAGGCACGTACTGCCCTCAGTCTGGCGGGTGAAGTGGAAGGACAGGGTCGTGATGAAGACAAGCTGGCTTATTTCCGCACCGAGCGTGAATACCGTAATTTGCTGCTGTGCGAACAGCCGAATGGTGATTTTGCCCAGACTTTGGTACGCCAGTGGTTGATGGATCATTACCACACTTTATTATTTAGTGCTTTAACTGAAAGTCAGCATGCTGAGTTGGCTGCCTTTGCAGTGAAATCACTCAAAGAAGTGAAATATCACCAGCGTTTTTCCACCACCTGGATGGAACGCTTAAGTTTAGGTGCCGCAGAAGCGCATGAAAAAACCCAGCAAGGTCTAAACCAGTTATGGCGTTTTACCGAAGAACTTTTTGTTCTGACGGCAGCTGAAAAACAACTAGTCGATAGCGGTGTCATTCCAGAGATTGAAAATTTAAAAGTCCAGTGGCTGGAGACCATTACAGCCGAGCTGGCGCGATTTGAATTAAGCCTGCCAGAGCTGGGTGCTTATCGCAGTGGGGCTAAACAGGGTTTACATACAGAACATCTCGGTTTTGTTTTGGCTGAACTGCAATACATGCAGCGCTCATATCCAAACATGAACTGGTAATTCGGCACAATCACAGGGAGTGAGTCGCATGAATCTGATTCGACACGTAGAAGATCAATGTTGGGACGTTTTACAGCAGGTTTCTGATCCAGAGATTCCGGTATTGTCAGTGATTGATCTGGGTATGATTCGTGGCGTCGAGCTGAATCAGCAGGATGAAATTGTGGTGCGACTCACGCCGACCTATAGCGGCTGTCCGGCCACGGATTTATTAAAAGCAGAAATTACCCAGGCTTTCGAGGCCAATGGTTTGACGCCGGTCAAAGTCATTGTGGACCTGTCTCAAGCCTGGACCACGGACTGGATGAGTGAATCGGGCAAACACAAATTACAGCAATATGGTATTGCCCCGCCGCAAGGCCAGTCACATAGCTGTGGTACGCATGTGGCATTGACCGATGGCATCACCTGTCCACAGTGCTTAAGTAACAACAGCAAATTATTAAGTGAATTCGGTTCGACCGCCTGTAAAGCTTTATATCAATGTCGGGACTGCTTAGAAACTTTTGACTATTTCAAATGTATTTGATTGTAACGATTGCGCGGTGGGCAGGGTAAACCAATAACAAGCCTGAACACCGCCACCTAAAAGAAGGATTTTGCCATGAGCCAATTTATACCATTAACCATTAAATCGATTCAGCCACAAACCGAGCAAGCGATCTGCATTGCCTTTGATCTCGCGCCTGAGCAGTTGGATACTTTTCAATATCAGCCGGGTCAGCACCTCACCATTCGTCATTTAACCGATGACGGCGAGCTGCGCCGCTGCTACTCGATCTGCAGTGATACTCAGGAAGACATGAGCATTGCGATTAAAAAAATTGATCAGGGTCAGTTTTCAACCTGGGCCAATGCGCATCTCAAAGCGGGCGATGTACTAGAAGTCATTCCACCGCAAGGGGTGTTCTTTCAGAAAGCCGCCAAGGCTGGTGGCCAGAATTATCTAGGATTTGCAGCAGGCAGTGGCATTACGCCAATTTTATCGATTGTAAAGTCGGTGTTGAACCGTCAAGCGGAAGCAACATTCACTCTGGTATATGGCAACCGCTCCTGGAAACAGACCATGTTCTCTGAACAGATCATGGACTTGAAAGACCGTTTTAAGGAACGTCTGCAACTGGTAAATATTTTTTCACGTGAACTGAATGACAGTGACATCTTTAATGGTCGGATTGATGCAGACAAATTGCAGCAGTTATTTCAGGCCAATCTGATTTCTGCCGAAGCAGATCACTGTTTCGCTTGCGGTCCTGAAGAAATGATGACAGCAGTCGAAACGGTATTACCGACTTGGGGCATTCAACGCAGCAAGATTCATACGGAACGCTTCAATACGGGTACTGCACCGAAAGCAACCGCCCAGCAGATGGAAAGCCGCAGCGAAGAACGCGTCAATATCATCCTCGATGGTCGCGAGCTGATTGTTGAAGTCTCTAAGCAGGATGACAGTATTTTAGATGCTGCGCTACGTGCCGGAGCCGACCTGCCATATGCCTGTAAGGGCGGCGTTTGTGCCACCTGTAAATGTAAGGTGTTAGAGGGACAGGTTGAAATGGCGGTGAATTACAGTCTGGAGGAAGATGAAATTCAGAAAGGCTATGTGCTCAGTTGTCAGGCACGTCCAACCACGGCCAATGTCCGACTCAGTTTTGATGAATAAAAGCTGAATTTACAGCACCGCGAGCATAGCAGGAGTTCAAGGATGACCTACATTAAAACCAGCTCACCCAAGCCGGGTGTGGTACTGATCGAGCTAAATCGTCCAGAAAAGCGCAATGCTTTAAACAATGCCACCTTGCAAAACATTGCAGCCTGTCTACAGGACTTGGAAACAGATGCTGCTGTGAAAGCCGTGGTCATCACCGGAAATACGCAATGCTTTGCTGCCGGTGCTGATTTAAATGAGCTGGCGCAGTTAGATGTGGTCAGCATCCAGCAAGACCAACGCCCACTGCTCTGGAAAAAAATTGATGAATTTTCCAAGCCTTTAATCATGGCCGTAAATGGTTATGCTTTTGGTGCAGGTTTCGAGTTGGCTTTGCATGGTGACATGGTGCTGACCGGAGAAAATGCCCAGTTTGCCTTGCCTGAAATCGGTTTAGGTATGTTGCCGGGTGCCGGTGGAACCCAGCGTCTGGCCCGTCTGGTCGGTCAGCAATTAACGATGCGCTGGGCCATGACTGGTGAAATGATTTCGGCACAAACAGCCTTGCAACATGGCATTAGTAGCCAGGTTTGTCCGGCAGGATTGACCGTGCAATACGCACTGGAACTGGCAGAAAAAATTGCCAAGCAGGCACCGCTGGCCATTCGTGCCATCAAGCAATCTTTAAAGTCGATTCATGAAGTGACTTTAAGTCAGGGACTGAAACTTGAACGTCAACATTTTGTCTGGCTGGCGGCGACCCAAGATCGTCAGGAAGGCATCAATGCATTTTTAGAAAAAAGAAAACCAGAATTTAGAGGTGTGTAATGGATTATCAAACAATTATTGTCGAAGAAAAAAATGCAGTGGGCTACCTGACCTTTAACCGTCCAAAACAGCTCAA
This sequence comes from Acinetobacter sp. YH16052, assembly GCF_013417155.1. Classification (GTDB taxonomy): domain Bacteria; phylum Pseudomonadota; class Gammaproteobacteria; order Pseudomonadales; family Moraxellaceae; genus Acinetobacter. The sequence goes on from NZ_VPEO01000010.1 coordinate 39,968, forward strand.
CAGCTTTAATGAAACCATGCATCAGGAAGTTTCCAAGGCCATCAAGGCCTGGGCTAAAGATAGCCAGATTCGTGCCGTGGTGGTTTCAGCCGAAGGCCGCGGTTTCTGTGCCGGTCAGGATCTGAATGACCGTGTGGTCGATCCGAATGCCGATGCACCGGACTTAGGCCTATCGATTGAAAAATATTACAACCCTTTGATCAAGCTGATTACCGAAATGCCTAAACCGGTGATTTGTGCCGTGAATGGAGTAGCAGCAGGGGCAGGTGCCAATATTGCCCTGGCGTGTGACATTGTGGTGGCAGCAAAATCGGCTTCCTTTATTCAGGTCTTTTGCCGTCTTGGTTTGGTGCCAGATTCAGGCGGTACCTGGTTCCTACCGCGTCTGGTCGGCCGTGCTCAGGCGATGGGCCTAGCGATGCTCGGCGATAAAATTCCGGCTGAGCGTGCAGTACAACTGGGCATGATCTGGCAGGTGGTTGAAGATGAGCAACTGCAAGCAGAAGCGAAAAAACTGGCAGAGCATCTGGCTCAGCAGCCGACCTACGGTCTGTCCCTGATTAAAAAAGCCATTCATGCCGCAGCCGATAATAATCTGGATGAGCAGCTCATTCTGGAACGTGACCTGCAACGTCTCGCTGGACGTTCAAGCGATTATAAAGAAGGTGTACAAGCCTTTATGCAGAAGCGTACCCCTGAATATAAAGGATGCTAAATCATGCAACAGATCAATTTAGAGCAAGTCAAAGTTGCTGTGGTCGGTGCGGGAACCATGGGGATTGGCATTGCACAACTGGCAGCCATGCACGGGCATCCGACCTATGTGTTTGATCTCGATCGCAGCAAAGTTCAGAGTGCCTTAACTGCTTTAGAGGCACAGCTCAGCAAGCGCGTACAAAATGGCAAAATGACCCAGCAATTGCTGGAAAGTACCTTTGCCAATCTGATTGTGGCAGAGGACATTCAGCAGCTTGCCGATGCGGGCTTAATTATTGAAGCCATTGTAGAGAAGAAAGAAGTCAAACAAAACCTGTTTCAACAGCTGGATACCATTTTCCCGGAACAGACGATTTTTGCGTCCAATACTTCTTGGATTTCCATTACCGCCATTGCCTCGGCGATTCCACATCCAGAGCGAGTGATTGGTCTGCATTTCTTTAATCCGGCGCCGGTGATGAAACTGGTCGAGATTATCCGCGGACTGAAAACCTCAGCAGCGATTGCCGATGCAGTATTTGATCTGATGAAGGACTGGAACAAGGTTCCGGTGCGAGCCAAATCGACCCCCGGTTTTATCGTCAATCGTGTCGCACGACCTTATTATGCCGAGGCCTTTCGTGCCTTGCAGGAAAATGCCACCACCCCGGAACAGCTCGATTACATCATGCGCGAATGTGGCCGTTTTGCCATGGGGCCGTGTGAACTTACAGATCTGATTGGGCAGGATGTGAATTTCTCGGTCACACAAAGTGTCTATCAGGAATTTTTCTATGAGCCACGCTACCGCCCGTCCTTGATTCAAAAAGAACTGGTCGATGCCGGTTGTTATGGTCGCAAGTCCGGTCAGGGTTTTTATGATTACGCTCAGGCCAAGCCTACGCCTGTATATGAATTGCCAGTGTGTTATGCCAAGTCGCTGAATAAGCTCAAAGTCACAGTAAAAGGTGAATGGCTACATTCCTCAGTACTGATTGAACGTTTAAAACAGGCCTCTCATGTAGAGCTGAGTTTTCAGGCAGCAGAACAGAATGAAATCCTGATTGGTGACCTTTCTCTGCGATTATCGCTTGGCGAATCAGTTGAACTGGCTTATCCGCATGAGCCTGTGGTGTTGATGGATTGGCATGCAGATTGGGAAAATGCCCAATCGATTCCAGTCGTTGCATCACCAGCATGTAGTGCTGAACAACGCCAGGCAGTGGAGCTATTCCTCATAGGTATGGATATGATACCTATTTGGTCTAAGGATCATCCCGGTCTTTATGTTATACGTAGTATTGCCATGTTGGTGAATGAAGCCTGTGAAGCGGTACTGCATGATATCGCATCAGAACAAGATGTTGATTCTGCTATGAAATATGGCATGAATTATCCTTGTGGTCCATTCGAATGGGCAGATAAAATTGGATATTACACAATTTTAAAAATTTTAGAAAATATGTATCTTATTTATGGTGAAGACCGCTATAGAACTAGTATATATTTAGCAAAGAAAGCGGTGCAGGGACATGCACAGAAAACTCAGCAGCAACCATTACGTGTTGCTGGCTAAAAGGAAGAATCATGGAACAGGTTTATATTTTTGATGGAATTCGCACCCCGATCGGACGCTATGCCGGTGGACTGAGCAGCATTCGTGCTGATGATCTGGCAGCGCTACCGGTTCAATATCTGAAAGATCAGCATCCGGCCTTGCCATGGGCAGAACTGGATGAAGTGATCCTAGGCTGTGCCAATCAGGCCGGTGAAGATAACCGCAACGTGGCGCGTATGGCTGCTTTACTCGCAGGGTTGCCTGAATCTGTTTCAGCACTGACCGTAAACCGTTTATGTGCCTCAGGTCTGGATGCCATTGGACTGGCAGCCCGTGCCATCAAATCGGGTGAGGCTCAATTTATTTTGGCGGGTGGCGTAGAATCCATGAGCCGAGCGCCTTTTGTGCAATCCAAACCTACAACTGCCTTTAGCCGTACCCCTGAAATTTATGACACCACCATTGGCTGGCGTTTTATCAACCCAAAATTTAAAGCACAGTTTGGCGTCGATAGCATGCCGGAACTGCCGAAAACGTCGCTGAAAAGTATCAGATTAGCCGTGCAGACCAAGACCTGTTTGCCTATCACAGCCAGCAGAAAACCGCAGTAGCGCAGCAAAAAGGTATTTTTGCCGAAGAAATTCTGCCAGTCGAGGTTAAAGGTCCGAAGAAAACCACTCTGACCATTTCCCAAGATGAGCATCCGCGCGTAGAGACGACGCTGGATAATCTGGCCGCCTTAAAAACCCCATTTCGTAAAGAAGGCGGCTCAGTCACCGCTGGCAATGCTTCGGGTGTCAATGACGGGGCGGCTTGCGTATTACTTGGGAATCAGCAGTTTGCCGAGCAGTATGGTTTGAGCCCGAAAGCTAAAGTGATCGGGATGGCCAGCGCCGGTGTCGAAGCTAAATATATGGGTATTGGGCCGGTTCCAGCGGTACAGAAAGTGCTGAAACAGACTGGCCTGAGTCTGGAGCAGATGGACGTGATTGAGCTGAATGAAGCATTTGCAGCGCAATCGCTGGCCGTGATTCGTGAACTCGGCTTGCAAGACGATGATTCCAGAATTAACCCGAATGGCGGTGCCATCGCTTTGGGTCATCCGCTGGGTATGAGTGGCACCCGTTTGGTGATTACCGCCATGAAAGAATTAAAACGTCGTAATGGCAAATATGCACTCTGCACCATGTGTGTGGGTGTTGGTCAAGGTGTTGCACTGGTTTTAGAAAATATGGATTAAACACATCATTCAATCAATGAATTAAACCGTGGTCAGGAAGACTGCGTCAGGAGTAAGAATATGAATAACAATGCAATGGAAAAAATTGAAAAAGTATCGGTTGATGAGTTACGCAGTGTTCAGCTACAGCGTATGAAAAAGACGTTGCAACATGCTTATCAGAACAGTCCGGTTTATAAAAAGAAATTCGATGATGCTGGCGTGCATCCAGACGATTTTAACTCACTGGAAGACCTGGCGAAATTCCCGTTTACCACCAAACAGGATTTACGCGATAACTATCCGTTTGGTATGTTCGCTGTTCCACAGGAACAGATTGTACGTGTGCACGCATCTTCTGGCACCACCGGTCAGCCAACCGTGGTGGGTTATACCCAGAATGATATTAATGTCTGGTCAGATGTAGTGGCGCGTTCATTACGTGCAGCCGGCTTGAGCAGTAAAGATATTATTCAGGTGTCTTACGGTTATGGTCTGTTTACCGGTGGTTTAGGCGCGCATTATGGCGTTGAACGCTTGGGTGCAACCGTGATTCCAATGTCTGGCGGACAAACCGATAAACAGGCGCAACTGATTCATGACTTTAAACCGACAGCACTGATGGTCACGCCATCTTACTGCCTGAACATTATTGAAGCGCTTGAGAAGAAATTTGGCACAGCCAAAAACTGTTCGATTAAAACCGGCGTCTTTGGTGCAGAGCCATGGACCAATGAAATGCGCAAGGAAATCGAAGAGCGTCTGGGCATTGATGCACTGGATATTTATGGTCTGTCAGAAGTGATGGGGCCGGGCGTGGCGATGGAATGTCTGGAATCCAAAGATGGCCCAACCATTTGGGAAGATCATTTTTATCCTGAAATTATTCATCCTGAAACCGGTGAAGTGCTGCCAGACGGTGAGCTGGGTGAACTGGTATTTACCACCATTACCAAAGAAGGCATGCCGGTAATCCGTTACCGTACCCGCGATCTGACCCGTTTATTGCCAGGCACGGCACGTACCATGCGCCGTATGGACAAGATTGTCGGCCGTAGTGATGACATGATGATTATTCGTGGGGTCAATGTGTTCCCGTCGCAGATTGAAGAGCAGATTTTACAGATCCAGCAACTCATCCCAAACTATCAGATTCAGATTTGCAAACAGGGACATCTGGATACATTGCATATCCGTACCGAAATGCGTAAAGATAGCAGTGACATTATGGCGCACCAGTTGGCAACTCAGCTGAAAAGCCAGATTAAAACCATGGTCGGAATCACCGTAAGTGTCGAAGTGTTACCTGAAGGGAGTCTGCCACGCTCTGAAGGCAAGGCACAGCGCGTGTTTGATATCCGCAAGTCTGCATGAAGTACTATTGGATGATAGCCAAATGGTCTATCATCCAGTTTCTATAAGGTAAAGTTAAACGCAATGAATCCGAAATTAAAACAAATAATTGATGACTTTATTCAAACTGAAGCACTCAGCGGAACCTCATTAATCATGACCATCTTTGGTGACTGTATTTTTCACCGGGGTGGCATTATCAGTCTGGCCAGTCTAATTCAGCTCATGGATGTCTTCGGATTTAATGAACGATCGGTACGGACTGCCGTATTTCGTCTGGTCCAAAATGGCTGGCTGATGTCTGAAAAAATTGGTCGCACCAGCTATTACCGCGTGACCGAAAGCAGCCGCCAGCGTTTTATTATGGCGGATCAAAAAATTTATAGTTTTCAGCACACTGAATGGGATCAGAAATGGGATCTGGTGCTACTCAGTTCAGTGGAACTGGAAAATAAACTGGTTCTAAAAAAAGAACTGGAATGGCTGGGCTTTGCCAATATCGCCACCAATGTCATGGCCTATCCGGGTTGTGATCATCAGAAACTGCAAAACCTGCTGCTGAACCTGAAAATGACCGATCAGGTGGTGGTATTTAAGGCTGAAACCTTGCAGCTCTGGCAGGAATCCTATCCAACTGTAAAACGTATGGTTGCCACCAACTGGCCGGTACAGGAGCTGCATCAGCGCTATGAAAAATTCATTGCAGATTTCCGGGAATTCTTTCATCTGGTGGAACAGGAAGATGAGCTGGATCCGGTTCAGGCCTTTCAGTTGCGAATTTTACTGATTCATCAATTCCGCCGGATTTTATTAAAAGATCCAAATCTGCCTTTTGAATTGTTGCCATCCAACTGGCTTTCCCTGAATGCCCGTAATCTGAGCAGTAATTTGTATCAGACTGTAGTTGGGGCAGGGGATGAGTTTTTTATGGAGATCGCCCGAACTTCGGAAGGTTCGATGCCGCCGGTGCATCCACAATTTTATAAACGTTTTGGCGGTTTGCGACTGGAAGCCGTTAGCTAATCTAATTCTGCATTTTTAAAGGAATAAAATAATGCCGTGTTATGCCATTGATGGTGTGATTCCTGTGGTCAGCCCCCACGCTTATGTGCATCCGCAAGCCGTTCTGATTGGGGGTGTGGTGATTGAAGAGGGCGTGTATATCGGGCCTTTCGCTACTTTAAGAGCCGACTTTGGTGGGATTCACATCCAGAAAAATGCCAATGTTCAGGACTCATGCACCATTCATGGCTTTCCCGGCAATGTCACGCTGGTCGAAGAATATGGTCATATCGGACACGGCGCGATTTTACATGGCTGTATCATTCGTAAAAATGTATTGGTCGGCATGAACAGCGTGATTCTGGATGAAGCCGAGATTGGTGAAAATACCATTATCGGTGCCAATAGCACGGTTAAAGCCAAAGCTCAGATCCCGGAAAATTCATTGGTGCTCGGTAGTCCAGCGCGGGTTATCCGTCCTTTGGAAGCTAAAGAAATCGCCTGGAAAAGCAAGGGAACGCAGGAATATATTCAGCTGACAGAGCGCTGCTTGTCCTCGATGCAGGAGGTCGGTCCTTTAACAGAAGTCTCCGCAGACCGGCTGAGCTATAAAGCCTTCAAGGCAGAGTATCAGATCAAGCAGAATAGCTTGAATGACTAAGTTAAGAACATGATTCTATTCATTGGATGAATTCTGCATTTTAAAAACCGGAAGTGACTGAAACCAAATTCCAACTGCATTCCCTGACTGGCTATTTAGACTAAAATAAAACTGGTCTGGAAAGCATATATGGAAAACAGGGAATTTAAAGATTATTTCTCCCAGCAATCACAGGACTATGCCTTGTTTCGTCCGCATTATCCGGATGCATTGGGAAAGCTATTAGCAGAGCTGTCACCAGGTACCAAATTGGCTGTAGATGTCGGCTGTGGTTCTGGACAGCTTTCAGAAGTTTTGGCGAATTACTTTGATCAGGTGCTTGCTATTGATGCGAGTAGTGAACAGCTTGCCCAAGCCAAACCGCATCCAAAAATTCAGTATGGTCAGGCATTCGCTGAAGAGATCCCGTGTGTTGACCAGAGTATTGATCTGATTGCGGTGGCTCAAGCAGCGCATTGGCTCGATCTGGAAAAGTTTTATGCAGAAGTTCGCCGTATTGCCCGGCCCAATGCCATTCTGGCTTTAATTAGCTATGGCGTGTTCAGTGTGGATGAGCCACATCTGAATCATTACTTTAAGCATTTTTATGAGGTAACGCTTGCATCGTACTGGCCGCCTGAACGTCGCCATGTAGATGAAGGATATAAAAATCTCCCATTTCCATTTCAGGAAATGGTGATTCAGCCACCGGTATTACAGGTTGAATGGAATTTTTATCAGTTAATTGGTTATATGAGTACTTGGTCAGCCGTGAAAGCAGCCACTCAAGCACTTGGACATAATCCATTAAATGCACTGGCAGATGCCTTATTGCCAGAATGGGAAGATCCAGAATTGCCCAGAGTCATTCGCTGGCCATTGTCAGTGCGTGCGGGGCGTATAATCGTTTAAAAAAATATTAGAGCTAGAATCTGTTTATTGAACAATGAATTGAATATTCACGGCTCAGAATTATCGCCCTAGAATCATTTCCAGCACAAATTTAGAACCAATAAAACCCAGTGCCAGCAAGCCAAAACCGAGTAGGGTAAAGCGCACAGCTTTTTGGCCACGCCAGCCAAACTTCCAGTGTCCAATTAATAGTGAACCGTAAACAAGCCAGGAAATGATACTGAACGCCGTTTTATGTGCCAGATGCTGAGCAAAGAAATTGTCGATAGTAAAAAAGCCAAAGCCCAAAGCGAGGGTAAGTAAAACAAAACCGGTCATCAGCATATCAAACAGCAATGATTCCATGTCTTGATAAGAGGGTAGCAAACTGACCCAAACGCGGCGTTTTTGCTTCTTTTTCAGCTCACGATCCTGAAAGCGTAAAATTACGGCCTGAATGGTCGCCATGAGCAATACCGCATAAGCAGACAAAGACAGGATAATATGAATATCCAGACCCAAAGAGTTTTGTGTGATGATTTTTGCAGGCTGAGTAAACGCAAAGCCAAGAATTAATCCGGTCGCAGCCACCGGAATCCCGATCAGGTTCAGGGCAATAATCGGACGATAAGTGCTGTAAATAATGCTGAGTAACAGCATCAGACCAGAGGTAAAGGAAAACAGGGCAAAGACATCATAATTGATGCCCAGCGGGGTATGCATATCGCCATATAAAACCAGCGCATGCAAGCCCAGTCCAAGCAGTGCGGTTAGCGAGACAAACCATTGATTAGGAGCACGTTTAGACATTAAATGAATGAACAGATACCAGAAGGAAGCGGTATAAGCGACTAATGCTAAGATCGTATAAACCAAGGGGAGGCTAACCATGTCAAACCTTTTTAAGGGTGATGAATATTCATTTATATAAATTCGCTGCGAACTACAGTATCCTATAGCATTCTATGCATAAATTTTCTATTTTAAGAAACAATTTTTTGCTCATGGCTATTTTAAGCGGATTTTGCAATGTTTGATACCTTAACAGAACGACTCACGCAGAGTTTAAGAAATGTTACTGGCTCAGGGCAGCTAACCGAAGACAATATTAAAGATACGTTACGTGAAGTGCGTATGGCGCTTCTTGAGGCCGATGTTGCGTTACCTGTAACTCGTGAATTCATCGCGAAAGTTAAGGAAGAAGCATTAGGCCAGGAAGTGATGACTCAGTTATCTCCTGGGCAGGCTTTTGTCAAAATCGTTCATGACGAATTGACCAAAATGATGGGCGAGGCCAATGAAAGCCTCGACCTCGCTGCAAAACCACCTGTGGTTGTCCTGCTGGCAGGCCTGCAGGGTGCAGGTAAAACAACAACTGCAGCGAAACTTGCACGCTTCTTACAAGAACGTCAAAAGAAAAAAGTCGCGATGGTCTCTGCCGATGTGTATCGTCCGGCTGCGATCAAACAGCTACAGACTGTCGCGGGTGAAGTCGGTGCGATTTTCCTGGAATCTAGCGCAGACGAAAAACCGATTACGATTGTGAATCGCGCGATTGAACAGGCAAAAATCCAGTTTGCCGATGTGCTGATTGTCGATACGGCAGGTCGTTTGCATATCGATGATGACATGATGGGTGAAATCAAAGAGCTGCATGCAGCGATTAACCCGACTGAAACCCTGTTCGTGGTCGATGCCATGACCGGTCAGGATGCGGCAAACACCGCCAAAGCATTTAATGATGCCTTGCCTTTAACTGGTGTGATCCTGACCAAAACTGATGGTGATGCGCGCGGTGGTGCAGCGCTTTCAGTACGCGCGATTACCGGCAAGCCAATCAAATTCTTGGGTATGGGTGAGAAACTCGATGCCTTGGAGCCATTCCATCCTGAGCGTGTTGCACAGCGTATTCTCGGTATGGGTGATGTACTTTCTTTGGTCGAAGAACTTGAACGCAAGGTCGACAAAGAAAAAGCCGAAAAAATGGCGAAAAAACTGCAAAAAGGCGGCAGCTTCAACTTTGAAGACATGCTGATGCAGTTTGAGCAGATGAACAAGATGGGCGGCATGATGGGCTTCCTGGACAAACTTCCTGGCATGAGCAATGCCGGTCTGCAAGATGCGTTGGCGCAAGCCAATCCTGAAAAGCAGGTCAAGAAAATGGAAGCGATTATCCAGTCGATGACTATCAAAGAGCGCCGTAACCCGGACTTGATGAACCCAAGCCGTAAAAAACGTATCGCAGCAGGTTGTGGTATGGAAGTGGCAGAAGTCAACAAGCTGATCAAGCAACATGCCCAAATGGCCAAGATGATGAAAAAATTTGCCAATCCATCCGGTATGGCAAAAATGATGAAGTCACTCGGCGGCTTGCAGAAACAGTTTGGCGGCGGTAGTATGGGTCCATTGTTCGGCGGCAATGACAAGAAATAAGTTTTGTTTTAAAAAAAGGCGCAATATGCGCCTTTTTTTATTGCGAATAAATAGTCAAACCGGTTTAAACAAAACAACATTTACTTACCCAAAATAAAAATCCGATCAGGCAGACTCGGGAATATCAGCACAAAATAAAGAGAAATTTCAAATGAACCAAGTAATTGTCGTACATGGTTATACTGCAAGCCCGGAAGAAAACTGGTACCCATGGATTCAGGAAAAAGCCCAACAGGAAAACGTCAGTTTAAAAGTACTTCGGCTCGATCCATCGACCACACCGACACTGGACACCTGGGATCAGCAAATGCGTGAACAGATTGATGCAATTGACGAGGACAGTATCTTTATTGCACATAGCTTGGGAACTGTGGCCGCATTGCATTACTTATCCAGAGAATTAAAACAGCAGAAGATTCAGCAACTGGTACTGATCGCAGGATTTAATGGCCGGCTGGGTCGTCTAGATGAAGTGAACCCTTTTATTGATGCCGCTGAAATCGATTTCGATTTACTCAAACAACAGATCGCAGAACGTGTAGTGATCTATTCTGAAGGCGATGATCGGGTTGCGCCTGAATTTAGTCTGGAACAGGCGGACAGTCTGGATGCCATTGTGGTGAATGCCAAGCACCATGGGCATTTTATTGATTCTCAAGGTTGTACTGATTTGCCAGAACTCTGGAAAGTAATCGAACCTTATCTGATTAAATCTTAAATTTAGGCATGTTATTGTATTCGCTAAATTTTAAAATTTAACATGAGATGGTGTTCAAAAAGGCACTTGAATTCCATCTCCAGACTGGTTAAAACTTATTGTTTGTCGACGCAATTTGCGTTCAATGATAATAAGTAAATCACTATGAAAAATATAATAAAGAAAGTCTATATCGTGCCGGATTATCAGGCGACCTCCAATGATCACTGGTACCCTTGGTTCAGTCGCCAGCTTAAAAATGCCGGTTTTGAGTCTAAACGGATTATGCTGGCCAACCCTTTTCAGCCTGATTTAGAAGAGTGGCAGCAGAATCTGAAACTGCACATTCCGCAGATGGATGAACATACCTTTTTAGTTGCACATGGCCTGAGTTGCGTCAGTGTTTTAAACTTTTTACAGGAACATTATATTCAGCAGCAACACAAGATCGGCGGCATCATTCTGGTCTCGGCCTTTGATACACCGCTGGTGGCCTGGTCAGAACTGAATAAAATACTGCAGGCTGTGCGACTCGATCTGAAAAACTTGCCGTATAGCTATAAACGTGCGGTGATGCTGATCTCCAGTAATGATCCCTATGTGCCTGCACCGATTTCCTTGCGTTTAGCCCATAGCTTGAATGCACAAATTTTTGAGATCAAAAAAGCCGGGCATTTTAATAAATCTGATGGCTTTGCCGAATTCCCTCAATTGCTGGATATTATCAAACAGTGTCTGGCAAATGAGCTGCAAAATGCTGCAGGCCTTTAAGTAAAAGATCAGGTTCAATCCGGGGATGGTGATGGCTGAGATGCTGCGCAAACAGTGGGGCATCTCCACCGGTTAAAACCAGCTGTGCCGGGAAATCATGCAGTACTTTTTCAATTGTGCTGAGCAGGCCCAGCAGAATGCCATGATGTACAGCATCCAGGGTATTGCGGCCAGGATTAAGTTCAGAAAAAGCACCATCCGGAATTTTAATGCCTTTGGTATTCTGAATCAGTGCATCGCGTTGCAAGTACAGATTCGGCAGAATAAATCCACCCAAATGTTGTTGTCCTTGCGCCAGATCAATAGTCAGTGCCGTACCACAACTAATTACACAGTAATTTTTATGCGCTTGCGTCGCCACTGCAAGTACCTGTAACCAGCGGTCAATGCCCAGCTGAGAAGGTTCATCATAGCCACAGATCAGACCAGCATATTCCGCCTGTACCTGAGCAAAAATCACTGGAATATGCAGACTTTCTAAAATGCTGAGAATACGCTTATTACTGATTTTATCCTGGACCGAGGATAGACCCACCTGATGCAAGCCCAGTGTTTTAAAATGCTGGATTAGGCCCAGTAATAAATCGGCAGGAGACTGTAAATGTAATTCCGCTGCCTGTTCAATAATCTGATCATGTTCGGTAATCCAGTATTTGAGCCGGGTATTGCCGATATCCAACCATAATTTTTTCATTACTGTATGCCTGTTCATCCACCATGTTTAAGGCGGAGCTGCCCCTGATAAAAGGTCTGGACGCCCTGATCGGTCGCAATCTTGACCGCACCATCATCCTGAATCCCGAGAAAAGTACCGGAATATTGCCCTTGTACATCGATAAATTCAACCGTTTGTTGCATAAATGCAGCCAATCGATTAAAACGCGCCGCCAGATTCTGACTGCCGTAATTAAACCATTGCCCGGCTTGCTGAATCGCCAGAAATAACTGGGCAATCAGCTCGACTCTTGAGGTGTGGGACAAACCCAGCTCGCTCAGGGAACTGACCTGCTGTTCTGGAAGGTCGACAGAGAGAGGATCAATATCTAAACCGACACCGACCACCACCTGTGTGGATGAAATCGGCTCGACCAGAATACCGCCCCATTTTCCATGCAGGCTATACAGGTCATTCGGCCATTTCACCTGTAATTCCAGGCCTTTTAGACTTGGCATTTGCAGTATATTTAACGCAATTTCTAGCGCCAGACGACCATCAATGGGTTTTTGTGTATGCAGCAATGTGCTTAAATAGATGTTCCCTTCAGGTGATATCCACTGACGTTGACGCTGTCCACGGCCTTGGGTCTGCACATGACTGCATACCAGAACCTGCTGTACCCCCTTCGTTGCCAATTCGCGCACATCATCATTGGTCGATGTAGTAATCGGTTTGATGAGTAATACTTCCGGGAGTTGGCCTGCATCGCTTAATCGTTGTTGCAGTTCACGAGTTTCTACATCCATTTGAATCTAAACGTGGTAAATATCGTTATGGAGTTAATCATATATTTATTGATTGGTGCAATTGCCGGATTCACCGCAGGCCTGTTTGGGGTCGGTGGTGGTTTGATTATTGTGCCGATCCTGTACATTGTTTTTACCCAGCTTCAGTACGATCCCAGCGTGATTATGCATATGGCGGTGGGCACTTCCTTGGCAACGATTATTGTGACTTCTATCAGTTCGGTGATGGCGCATCATCAGCGAGGGGCAGTACTATGGCCTGTGTTTCGTAATCTGGCGCCAGGTCTGATTATCGGTTCTTTCCTAGGTGCGGGGATTGCCGATTATTTATCTGGTCAGGGTTTGCAGTTACTGATTGGCTTCTTTGCGGTCTGGGTGGCATTTAGAATGTTCAGGGGAGCACATATTCAGATCGATCCGAATCAAAAATTGCCTTCAACCCCGGTACAAATTGCTGCAGGTGGTGGAATCGGCGTGGCATCGGCGATCTTTGGGATTGGCGGGGGAAGTCTGACCGTTCCGTTTCTGAATCGCTGCGGAATCGTGATGCAAAAAGCAGTAGCGACCTCTGCGGCCTGTGGATTGCCAATTGCCGTCGCAGGTGCGCTGGGTTTTATCTGGTTTGGTAAACAGGCGCAGGTCACCGTGCCAAATACCATTGGCTATATTCATATTTATGCCTTTATTGGTATCAGCATGATGAGTTTTTTCACGGCCAAGCTGGGCGCAAAAGTGGCACATCTACTTTCACCGGCCGTATTAAAAAAATGTTTTGCTGCTTTACTGACCACCGTCGGCCTGTATTTTATTTATCAAGGTTTTATGGCCTGATTTAAACCTTTTAGGTTGGACTGATGTACCGTATTAGGAGAATAGATGACTATTCTCCTTTTTTATGAGCCTAAGTTGGCTATATAGACATAAGATTGTCTGACAATGTCAAAGTATTTATTGATAAAAACCCGTTTAATAGCAACATAGTCCAAATAAAGGGCTAAACCAGTATCCATAAAAATAAAGACAGGAACGGTATGCCATTAGAACAAGCGCAGAGTTTGTCTGAGCAGATTGCCAAGCACATTAGCGAACAGATTATTCGCGGTGAACTGGTCGAAGGCGAACGTATACAGGAGCTCAGGATTGCCTCGGAGCTTGATGTCAGTCGGGGTTCGGTTCGTGAAGCCCTGCTTTTGCTGGAACGCACCCAGCTGATTGAAATCTTTCCACGCCGTGGGGCGATTGTGTCGGAAATGTCAGCCTTGCAGGTGCGTGCCTTATTTGATATGACCTCGTTATTGCTCGGGCAGATGGTGCATCGCATGGCGGAAACCTGGCGGGTGCATGAAGCTGAGCGCATTCAGCTATTATTAGAGCAATTGGAAGCAGAAACCCGCCAAGGACACACTGAAAAGTTTTATGATCTGATCTTTCAGGGCATGGCCCAACAGCATGAGATGGTCGGGAATCCTTATCTGATGCGCTACTATCAGGAACTGCTGCCTTCTTTACGTCGGAGCTATTTTTTGACCCTGAATATTTCCAGACGCGAGTTACAGGAATCTTTCGACTTATTTAAACTGGTCACTGAAGCAATTTTGCTACGAAAAACCCATCAGGCCACTTTATTTATGGAAGATTTTTGTCGACACTTGCGCAACCTTGTGTTGGAATCTCTGACACGGATGAAACAAATTGAACTCGCGTGGGCCAGACGCTCACGACGTTAAATCAGGACATTATGCGTTTAAGCAGTTTAAAACTTTCAGGCTTTAAATCTTTTGCCGACAGTACCACTTTACATTTTAAAGATAATCGTACTGCGGTCGTGGGACCGAATGGTTGTGGTAAATCCAACGTCATTGATGCCATACGCTGGGTCATGGGCGAGTCCAGTGCGCGTCAGTTGCGTGGTGGCAGCATGCAGGATGTCATCTTTACCGGAACTGCCAAGCGTAAACCGGTGGGCATGGCCAGTGTAGAACTGCGCTTTGACAATACCTATGGTAAGCTGGGCGGTGCTTATAATGCCTATAACGAACTGGCGGTACGCCGTCAGGTCAACCGCGATGGCAAGTCCGAATATTTCCTGAATGGCAGCAAATGCCGTCGTCGTGATATTACCGATATTTTCCTTGGTACCGGTCTTGGGCCACGTTCTTATGCGATTATCGAGCAGGGCATGATCAACCGTCTGGTCGATGCCAAGCCAGATGAAATGCGGGTCTATATTGAAGAAGCAGCCGGAGTGTCGCGTTATCAGGCGCGTCGCCGTGAAACCATGCTACATCTGGATCACACCACGCAAAACCTGTCGCGTCTGGAAGATATCGCCTCCGAACTGAAATCTCAGCTAAAAACCCTGAAACGTCAGTCGGAAAGTGCGATTCAATATAAAGAACTAAAAGGACAGATCCGTACCATCAAGATCGAAATTCTGTCTTTTCAATGTGAGCAGAGTCACCGCTTACAGGAAGAATATACCCTTGAGATGAATACGCTCGGGGAAAACTTTAAGCTGGTGCGTTCCGAACTGACCAGCGTTGAACATGATTTGGGCAGCACCAGTGAACTGTTTCAGCGTCTGATTCAGCAATCCACCCCTTTGCAAAGCGAATGGCAACAGGCCGAGAAAAAACTGGCTGAACTGGAAATGACCCTGCAACAAAAGCAGTCTTTGTTAGAGCAAAATTCTACAAGTCTGGTCAAACTGGAACAGCAAAAAGTCCAGACCAAAGAGCGTTTGCAGTTGATTGAACTGCAACTCGATACTTTACAGCAGCAGTTTGAAGATCAGCAGGCACAATTGCAGCAGCAAGATGGTCAGAGTCAGGCGCAAAGCCAGAATCTGACTGAGCTTAAATCTCAATATAGCACTGTGGCAGCGCAATTTACCCAGATAAAAACCCAGGTTGAACAGCAGCAACAGCGTAAATTACAGATGTTGGCTCAAAGCGAGCAACTGGCAAAGAATATTGAGCGGATTGAACAGCAGAAACAGACGCTCCAACAGCAAAGTGCACAGATTCAGCAACAGGCGCAGCAAGATGAGCTGGAGCAGTATCAGGCAGACAAAGCCCAAGCTGAACAGCAAATCGTTGGCTATGAAATTCAATTAACAGATTTAAGAACTCAATTCGAGCAGATTCAGGAAGAGCAGGCGACCCAACAACAGCGCTTGATGCAGCTCAAATCTGAAATTCAGGTACTTCATTCAGAAAAGAAAAACCTGAGCCAATTACTGACCAAAGCTAACCCAAATGCCAAGAGTGATGCGGTCCAGTTGATGCATGTGCTTAAGCTCAATGATGCAGGCAAAGGACATGCCAGCCTGATCGAAAAGTTTCTGGCCAAGTGGCTGTCTGCCCAGATTCTGGCAGAGGGCGAGCATTTCCTTGAAGATCGTGCACGTCAGTTAAAGCAACGGGCTGTTCAGGATGAAATTCAGATTGCCAATACGATGTGTCTGGCCGACTGGATTGAATCTCCGCATTATTCACTGTGGCAACAAGTCGCGGTCGTAGATACATTAGCGCAAGCATTGCCTCTTCAAACTGAGCTATTACAAGGCCAGTCAATCCTAAGTCTGGATGGCTATCATGTTGGGTCAGACTGGGTCATTGCGCTGGACTATGATGAAGCCAGTCAGGCCGGACAAGGCGCATTGAGTCATCGAATCCGTCTGGATGAAATCGAGCAGCAGTTTGCGGAACTTGAACCTAATTTTATGCAGCTGGAGCAGCAGTTACCTGAATTCGCCAATCAGGTTAAAGCTTTGCAAAATCAGATTCAGAGTATTAGCGAGCAGCACAAGCATACCCAAAAGCAGCTGCAGCAACTCGATGTCAATATTGCTAAAGTACAAAGTAGTGCACAGGCTTTTGCATTGCAAAAGCAGCAATTACAGCATCAGCTGCAACAACTGGATGAGCAGCTTGAAGAAGATGCCCTGCAGAAAGATGATCTGGAAATTGATCTGCATGCCTTGAATATCAAACTGGAACAGGCGCTACCAAATTATAAAACCCTGCAATTCCAGCTGGAAGAATTGAGTACTCAGCTGGATGACTCACAGCAGCTCAGTCAGCAAGCGCAGCAGGAATTAGAAGTGCTGCGTAGGCAAAATGTGCAAAGCCAGCAGCAAATTGAATTGCTGGAAAAAGATCAGGTATTCCTAAAAGAACAGTCTCAACAAATTACTGCACAAATCGAGCAGGCCAAGAAATTTGTTGATCCGGTACAGCTGGAATTACCTGCTTTACAGAGCCAGTTTAATGAACAGGCGCAGATCACTGAAAAGCTGCAAAAGACCTGGGCCGACTGGCAGATTGAATTAAATCAGGTGCAGAGCAAACAGCAGCAGCTGACCGAACAGCGTCACAGCTTCCAGCAGCAGGATGAAAAACTCCGCAGTACACTGGAAGAAAAACGTCTGGCCTGGCAGGCAGCCAAATCTGATTTGCAGCATTATTCTGAACAGCTGAAAGAATTGAATAGTGAAGTAATTTCCGGACTGAATATTGACCTTAAAGCACATCAGGCGAAACTGGAAAAAGCTCAGGCTCAGTTCGATAAACTTGGTGCAGTCAATCTGGCGGCTTCTGAAGAATATGAAGAAGTGTCAAAACGTTATGAGGAACTGAGTCACCAGATGCAGGATCTGGAAAATACGGTTGAACAGCTACAGGCCGCGATGAAGAGTATTGATCAGGAAACCCGTAAACTGTTTATGCACACGTTTGATCAGGTCAATGCTGAACTGCAAAACCTGTTCCCGAAAGTGTTTGAAGGCGGTGAGGCGAGTTTAAGCCTTGAAGATGGCTGGCAGTCGGGTGTAAAACTCATGGCCCGACCACCAGGTAAGCGAAACAGCTCATTGGCCTTACTCTCGGGTGGAGAAAAGGCTTTAACTGCATTAGCATTGGTATTCGCGATTTTTCGCTTAAATCCGGCACCATTTTGCGTACTGGATGAAGTCGATGCACCGCTGGATGATGCCAATGTGGGACGCTTTTGTAATTTAGTCAAAGAGCTTTCTGAACACGTGCAATTTATTTATATTACCCATAACAAACTTGTAATGATGATGGCGACTGATCTTTTAGGTGTAACCATGCCTGAACCGGGAACATCAAAATTAGTGACAGTTAATTTGGAACAGGCAAAAGAATACGGCCTAGCTGCGGAGGTATAATATGGAAATCACCACCATTATCGGGATTGTGATCGCAATTGTGATTATGCTGTTTGGTATAAGAATGCTGTTCAAAAAACCTGTAGAGGCTGTACCTTCACTGGATGCCAACCTGCATATCGACCCGGATAGCCAGACCCCGATCATTCCAAGGCATGTACGTTCTCAGTTGGCACAACAGGATGTCGAATCTGATCGTATCGAGCCAAGCTTGGGTATAGATGAACCGGCTCCTGAAAAGCCTTCCGCCTTTCGCAAGGCTGAATCAACTCCGGTTGAGCCAAAAGCAGTCGAAACTCCTGTAGCTGCCCCGTCAACAGAAGCTGAAGGAGTGGCAAAGTCGGTAGCAACAGCAGCGGATGTTCAACAGGTAGAAGCAGAACATAAGAATAGCCAGACTGAAACCAAGGAAGAAATGCCTGAATTCAGCCTGAACAGCAACATCGAAAAAGCAGAAATTTCTGAATTTAATGATGAAAGCAGTATTCTGGATGCACATCTGCATGAGCAAAAAATAGTGGATGAAGAAAGTGCTTTGTCCAATGCTGAAACTATTATTTCTTTGCATATCTATCCACAAGGCCGTGTACTTTCGGGTGATAAAACCTTGAAGGTTTTATTGAAATATGGCCTGCGTTATGGTGAATTGGCCTGTTTCCACCGTTATAGTGAAGATGGTTCAAAACTGCTGTTTTCGGTATTGCAAATGACCGATACCGGAATGGAAGGCTTTGATCTGGAAACCCTGTCGACTCAGGAAGTGAAAGGTCTGGCATTCTTCCTGGCTTTACCGCATAGCGATGTACAAAATGCGTTTGATACCATGGATAGTATTTCACGTTTGATTGCCCGTGAAGTCGATGGTCTGGTCTATGATCAGAACCAGCAGGAATTTACTCCACAATTACGTGAATTCTGGCGCCATCAGGCTATTGATTATCGTGCTGGACAAGGTACGGAAGTTTAAGGCTGCTTTGTTCAATCTCCAAGTTGAATCTGTAGACTGCAATTTTTATAATAGCCAAAAGCTGAATATTCTACAGGGCGGATTTTCCGCCCTTTTTTATGGTGAAATTATGACCCAAGATGCCACTGTCATTGCGCAAATGCGTCAACTGATTCAACTGCTTGCCAAGCATAACCATGCTTATTATGTGATGGATCAACCGAGCATTGAAGACAGTGAATATGATCAGCTCTTTCATCAGCTCAAAGCCTTAGAACAACAATATCCTGACCTGATCCAGTCCGATAGCCCGACAGATAAAGTGGGTGGGCAGGCGCTTTCAAAATTTGTGACCGTAACACACGCCGTGCCGATGCTGTCATTAGGCAATGTCTTTAATCAGGAAGATCTGCTGGCTTTTGCCCGCCGTATTGAAGAACGTTTGCCAAATCAAAAAATTGAATATGATGTGGAACTGAAATTTGATGGTCTGGCCATTTCACTCTGGTATGAGCATGGCGTATTGACGCGTGGGGTGACACGCGGCGATGGGGAAACCGGTGAAGACATCACCCAGAATGTCAGAACCATTCGCAACCTGCCGAAACTTTTATCTCCGGTGAATGGCATCATTCCCGATTTGTTGGAAGTCCGCGGCGAAGTGTTGATGCCGAAATCCGGTTTTGAAAAATTGAATGCTGCCAATGCCGCCAAAGGTGAAAAGACCTTTGCTAATCCGCGTAATGCTGCGGCAGGAAGTTTGCGTCAGCTGGACCCGAATATTGCTGCCTCGCGGCCATTGGCTTTTTATGCTTATGGGATTGCTCAGTGCGTGCCGCATCATGGACAAACCACTATGTCCGCCAGTCTGGAATGGTTACATCAGTTCGGTTTTGCGGTTGGCGAGCGTCACTTTATCTGTGACAGTATTCAGGACGTGCAAAAGGTCTACGAACAGATCATTGATGAGCGTGCCAGTCTCAGTGTCGAAATCGATGGTATGGTGATCAAGGTCAATGACCTGAAACAGCAGCAACAGCTTGGTTTCCTGAGCCGTGAACCGCGTTGGGCCACCGCCTATAAATTTCCGGCAGTTGCAGCACTGACCACAGTAGAAAATATTAACTGGCAAGTGGGTCGTACTGGAACATTGACGCCGGTTGCGCGTTTAAATCCAGTTGCTGTCGGTGGAGTAACAGTTTCCAATGTGACGCTGCATAATATTGGCGAAATTCACCGTCTGGATGTACGTATTGGTGATACCGTCAGTGTTTATCGTAGTGGCGATGTAATTCCTAAGGTGGAAAAAGTCTGGCCGGAATTCCGCCCGGTTGATGCAGTCGAAGTGCATTTACCTGAGCAATGCCCGGTCTGTGATTCACCCGTGGTTATGCCGGAAGGCGAAGCCTTGGCACGCTGTTCCGGTGGGCTGTATTGTGCCGCGCAGCGTATTGAGGCCATTCGTCACTTTGTCTCACGTAAAGCCATGGATATTGAAGGCTTGGGTGACCGTTGGGCAGAATCGTTGCTGCATCTGAATCTACTCAAAGATGTCTCAGATATTTACCATCTACATGAACATCGTGAGACTTTGCTCGGTATTGAAAAGATGGGCGCCAAATCGGTTCAGAATCTTTTGGATGCCATTGAAAACAGTAAAAAAACCACACTGGCTGCTTTTATCTATGCACTCGGTATTCGTGGGGTGGGTGAAACTACGGCGCGGATGCTGGCCAATACTTTCCAGACGCTGGATGCCTTGCGTCAGGCCGATCTGGAGGCTTTAAAGAAAACTCCGGATGTAGGTGATATCACTGCGGAATGGATTCTGGATTTCTTTCAGGCACCGCATAATCTGGAAGTTCTGGATCGTTTACTGGCTGCCGGTATTCACTGGGATGCACCGATCGCACCGACTCGTCAGCCGTTAAACGGCGAAAGCTGGGTGGTCACCGGGACTTTAAGCAGTATGGGACGAGATGATGCAACCCAGTTATTGCAAGCCTTAGGTGCACGAGTCAGTGGCAGTGTATCCAGCAAAACCAAATGTGTGGTTGCAGGTGAAAAAGCTGGCTCAAAACTGGATAAAGCAGAAAAACTGGGTATTCCAGTGATCAATGAACAACAGTTTATTGGCTTGATGCAGGATTACGGTCAGCTTGAGGCCTAAATCTCTGGATATTTCATGAAAGAATAAGAGTTAAAAAAGCCACCTTCGGGTGGCTTTTTCGCATAGAAAGATTAAGGAATATATTTTTTCACGACACCATCATCGAGCAATTGCTGGAAATGATCCACCAGACTTTCTTTCACCGGACGATACTCAATGCCGAGCTCATCTTTACTTTTCTGGGCATTAAAGAAAATTGGATAACCCATATTCAACTCTACAAATTTGCGGCTAAAGCCTGCTACAGGCCCGAACATTTTGAAAGCTGCCTTCGGCAATTGATTGCGTGGGAAGGGAAATTTATTGCCAAAATGCGCCCGTAGAATTTGGCCCATTTCCAGCAGGCTCAAGCTTTCACTACAAATGATATAACGGCCATGCGCTTGCGGATTAAACGCCGCACGGATATGCGCTTCAGCGACATCCTGAACATCGACCACGCCATTCCACATCGGTGGAACGCCAAGTAAAGTCATACCATTGGCAAACTGTTGCAGGACTTCTACACTGCCAGATTGGGTATTTGGGGTTAAGGATTGACCAAAAACCAGTGCAGGATTGATACAGACCAGATCCCAGCGATTCTGTGCTTCAGCCATTTCCCAGGCTTTGCGCTCTGCCATGACTTTGGAATAAGGATAAGGCTGATGTGTGGCCGAACTGGTGGTATTCCAGTGGGATTCATCAAAACTGTTATTCTCAGTTTGTAGAATATCAATGGCATCCCCATAGGTGGATGCGATACTCGATGTGACGATCACACGTTTCACTGATTCAGTCTGATTGACACTATTCAGTACATTTTCAGTGCCTAATACCGCAGGTTCGATAATATCTTTGACTGCATCTTTATAGTTGGTGACCACAAAAGGTGAGGCCATATGAAAGACAATTTCACAACCTTGCATCGCCTGATCAAAAGAGCCCGGGCTTAATAAATTGGCCTGAAATAACTTGAGAGTTCCCGGAGTGCTGTCGGCAATTTTTTCTAAATGGGCAAAGCTTTTGCTTTTATTCAGGTCACGTACCGTGGCATGTACGGTATAGCCTTGCGTGAGTAATTTCTGGATAACCCAGCTGGCAATATAACCCGATGCACCGGTAACCAGAACCGGCGCTGTTGTTTGTGGATGTGTCATATCGGAACCGTTGTTGTTTTAAATTTGTGTGAATGATAAGCGAAATTCAAGCATGAAGTACGCCAATGCAGTGATGTTTATACAAAAAGAATGAATCTGTCTGGTCAAAATTAAGATTTACAAATTTTAACGCATGTGTTTATTCGCCAGTTTTAGGTTATTGCCAAGCGTAATGAAAGTGCAAAGTGTTGTTTTATAAATGGGATTTCATTAAGAACGAAGTGTAAATGCAAGTACTTCTCATTTTAATTATATAAAAATCAAATATTTAACTATGGTTAAGCTTTGCAAATTTAATTGCTTTTCGCCATAATAGCAAAATACAGGTAGGGAGTTATTCAAATGCGCGGAAATCCAAAAGTCGTAGATTATTTAAATATGTTGATCGGTGGCGAACTGGCTGCTCGTGACCAATACTTGATTCACTCTCGTATGTATGAAGATTGGGGATTGACCAAAATCTTTGAACGTATCGATCACGAAATGCAGGAAGAGTCCCAGCATGCGGATGCGATTATCCGTCGTGTCCTGTTCCTTGAAGGAACGCCAAACATGCAGCGTGATGACGTTGAGATTGGCGAGGATGTGGTGAGCTGCCTGAAAGCTGATCTAAAACTTGAATATCATGTGCGGGAAAAACTGGCGCAGGGCATCAAGTTATGCGAAGAAAAAGGTGACTATATCAGCCGTGATATGTTACGCCAGCAAATGTCGGATACCGAAGAAGACCATACTTACTGGTTAGAAAAACAATTGCGTTTAATCGAACTGATTGGTTTGCAAAATTATATTCAGTCACAGATGTAAAACCGGATGAATAAAAAAACCCAGCATCTGCTGGGTTTTTTTATATGTTGAAAATACTTAGTTGTTATTACTCATAATGCCAATTTTTTTGACCTCCAGCCTTTGAGCTGCCGCCATGACCATAGCGATATGTTTATATTCAGTGGCACGATCCGCCTTGATTTTAATCTGATCCTGATCCGCTTTTTGCGCTACTGTCTTGAATAAGTTTTCCAGAGCTTGGGTATTTGCTACCGGCTGTTCATTCCAGAAAATCTTACCTTGTGCATCCAGACGTAATTCCACCAGCTCAGGCGGTTTTTCATCGGTTACAGGAGGCGTTCCATTCGGTAGATCGATATTAATCGAGTTATTCGGCAAAGGAATTGTGATAATAAACATAATCAGCAAGACCAGCATGACATCAATCAATGGGGTCATGTTGACATCTAACATCACATCATCGTCTTGATTTGAACCAACATTCATACCCATAAACTTAATCCTTCTTTGTGCTTAAGGTGTAGCGGGCGGAGTGGTGACAAAAGCAATTTTGCCGATACCGGCCTGTTGGGTGGTACTAATCACCTGATCAATTGCCTCATAAGGTGTTAACTGATCACCACGAATATGCACTTCAGGCTGCGGACGTTTCTGGGCTTCTGCCTGTAAACGACTCAGTAAAACTGTTTTATCTGCGATATAGATTTCGTTCCAGAAAATATCGCCAGTTTTATTGACAGCCAGCTGAACATTTTCCGGTTTGGTTTCATACGGTACATTTCTTTCTTCGGGCAGATCGACAGGTACGGTATGAATGGCAACCGGTACAGTAATCAGGAAGATAATGAGCAAAACCAGCATAATATCAACCAAAGGTGTGGTATTAATGGTTCCAATTACCTCATCATCGCTGTCGTTTGAATTGACCATCATTCCCATGGCTGATGCCTCACTCTTACTTCACGTCACGATTAACAGGATTATTGGTTGTAATTTCACCGCTGAGTAATACTGCGTGTAAATCAGAACCAAAAGTACGGACTTCTTCCATGACCGCTTTATTACGGCGAGTCAACCAGTTGTAGCCAAGTACTGCAGGTACTGCTACGGCCAGACCGATAGCTGTCATAATCAGTGCTTCACCCACTGGACCTGCTACTTTATCAATCGAAGCCTGACCTGAAACACCAATGGCAGTCAGTGCATGGTAAATCCCCCAAACGGTTCCGAAAAGTCCAACGAAAGGTGCGGTAGACCCGACTGTCGCAAGGAAGGCCAGGCCACCACTCAGATGGTTCTGGATTTTGTCGATCGCACGGGAAATTGAGATGGTGACCCAGGTATTGAAATCAATACGCTCAAGTAATGTGCCGCCATGATTTTGGGTTGACTTAATCCCTTTTTCTGCAATAAAACGGTAAACGCTGGCTTCATTAAGGTTTTGGGCTGCGTTATCCAGAGAAGACGATTCCCAGAACTGGTGTTCAGCTTCCTTGGCTTGCTTGCGAATCTTGCCTTGTTGCAGGCATTTGCTGATCATGATGTACCAGGTACCAATCGACATAATCAATAGAATGAACAAGGTAACTTTCGAAACAATATCACCTTCTTTCCACATGGCTTCTAGGCCATAAGGATTATATCCAGCCTTTTCATCCTTAGCTTCAGCTGGTAATGGCGGTGGGGTCCGTGTAGCCGCTGTTGCAGGTGTTGTTACCGCTGTTTCAGTAACAGCAGTGGTATTGGGTGTAGCGGACTGTTCTGCAAAAACTGCTTGTAGAGGTAATAAAGTGCTCATGGCAATTACACCGGCAGCAGTCATGTTTTTTAAAGGTTTTAGTGATTTTTTCATCATAGATCTCCTGATTTTTTTCTTTATCTGTTGTATCTGTTAGTCAAGGACAAATTCATAGGGAATGTCATACCAAGATTCTTGCGGCTCGCCATTTTTCATTGCTGGCTTGAAAGTACATAAACTGAAGGCCTTGGATGCTGCACGATCCAGCGCACGACTACCGCTCGACTTTTTCACTTTGGCATCCTGGACCTTGCCGGTGGTATTTACATATACAGAGATCAAGACTTCACCTTGTTCTTCATTCATTAGTGCATCACGTGGATAGTCTGGGCGTTTACAACCTGCTTCACCTTGTGAAACACCACGAGTGACACCAGCGGGTGGAGGGGCTGGTGCTGGAGCGGCTGCGACTACTGGAGCCGGTGCTGCTACCGGACTTGGTGAAGGATTCGCTGCAACGGGAGTAGGCACTGCAACAGTTGTCGGTTGGGTTGGCGTTGGAAGTGTTTTCTGTACAGGAACTACTTTTTCAACCGGTTTCACCTCAGGCACTTGTGCCACTTTTTCCACGATTTTTGGTGGTTCAGGGGGTGTTTCTTTTGGTGGCTCAGGTTCAGGCGGCTTAATATCTTGAATAATCATTAGCTCAACTGGCTGTTCCGTCGGTTTAATAATGTCTTTTGCCATACCAGCCATGAGTACCAGGCCCACCAGGATATGCAAAAAAACAACGACCCCAATACCAGTCAGTTTTTTGGCGGAGTTTTTTTCTAAGTCTTCAAACTTTGTGCCCATCATGACTCCTAGAATTTAAGACAAACAGGAAATAGTGCACTGATGAGAAAATTTTTTTAGTTACAGGCAGCATTATTTTTTGTTTGGCTAAAATTAAACGGGGAAAACCGCAAACACCGCTTGGCAGCAGTGTTTGCGAAGTAATTAATTAAAAGAATTTATAAGTACCACGTAGGAAGTAGGTACGGCCCATTGGATCACCGTGACGAGGGTCATAGCCATATTGAGCATTGTTGGTTGCATCAGAAGCAGGTGGTTCTGCATCAAACATGTTGCGAATACCTGCAGTTAGCTCTAAATTCTTGAATCCGCTATAGGTGCCTGCAAAGTTATAAAGCGTATAGGCACTTACATCACGTTCTTGAGAAAAGTCTTCATAACCACGGATATATTGTTGTTCTAGTCTCATTTTCCAGTCTTCATAAGACCAGTTGATATTGGCAATATGTCTCCAGCGGACGACTGCAGGATCATCATAGATGCCGACGAGCCCTTCCCATTCACCGTTTGGTTCTTCTTGCTCATCCATTTTGATGACATAGGTACCATCAATCCCAAAACCAAAACGGCCTGTTGCTGTCATTGGGCTTAAGTAGTTCAGGCTGAGGTCAATCCCTTCAGTTTTTAATCCACCCATATTTTGTAGAGTTGTATTTAAATACTGGATACGACCATCTGGAGCGTAAACGATCAGATTGCCATAGCGATCAAGGTCATTAAAAATGTCATTAGGAGTAACTGAGCTGACTAAACCTTCAATGTCAATATTGTAGTAATCAGCGGTGAATACCAGATTCTTGATTGGTTCATATACGAATCCGGCTGTAAAAGAGGTTGATTCTTCTGGCTGTAAGTCTGGGTTACCACCTTGTTTACGCTTGAACTGCATACCACATTGGTCTGCAAATTGGGTGCTGGTCGGTTGACCGTTAGCATCACAAAAACGTGGGTTATTGAAGTTAGTGCTAGTATTGGTTTCACTTTGTAAAGAGTTGATTTCCCACATACTTGGGGCACGGAATCCAGTACTATAAGAACTACGGAACATTAACTCTTTAACCGGTTCCCAACGTAGGGATACTTTTGGATTGAAAGTATCACCAAAGTCACTATAGTCATCATAACGTGCCGCAAGTTGAGCTTCTAGAGTCGGCAAGATCGGTACATGTAATTCAGTAAACACCGCAGTAATATCACGGTCACCTGAACTTGACGGTTTATTTGGATCAATACCAGAACCTGGAACCTGGCGAACAAGATCGGCATTCACCTTGGCTTCCCAGTCCTGAGTGGTGTAGCTACCACCCAAGGCAAATCCAACTTCACCTGCAGGTAGTTCATAGATTGGACGGCTGACGGTGAAATCTATAGTGGTAGAATCCAGACTTGCCATATTTGTTGGGCCTGCCACATCAAAAGTAGACCATTTCCCAGCATCTGCAGCGGCCTGAGGACCAAATGGGTTTAAGGTGCCATCATTAAGTGCGGCTTGAACCAAACTTTGATTCAGGTAACCACTGACGAAATTATCAGTTGCTTCACTTTTGGCATAAGTAACGCCACCATTTACATCCCAACCGTAGACTTCACCTTCAATCCCTGCAAAAAAGCGGTTTGATTCATTTTCTGATTGAGAAACACGGTTACCTGATTGTGAACGTAAATAAAGTGCTGCTCTTGGATCTACCAGACCAGCGATGTCTGGTGTAATGCCGTTGCCTGGATAATATTTGCTGGTATTTGGAATAGAAAGACTACCTCCCCATACATCAGGTGCTATCGAGGTTTTTACTTTACTTTCAGTATAAATATATTCAGCAACCGCATTTAATGAATCGGTTAATTTGAAGGTACCTTTACCTAGAGCTGAAAAAGTTTCTTCTTCTGGAGTAATACCAATGAGTGCTTGAGTGTTTAACAGGCAACGTGTACCAGATACAAACATATTTGGTGCATTATTACAGTTTTGATTGATATAAGGGTTAACTACACCTACACCTGAATCTAAAAGGTTGGCAGGGAAGCCGGCACTTGAACCGATCGCCATGTTCAACTCTGGAATTAAACCACCACGACGGCTGACTTTACGATCTTTGGCCATGATCATGTCAGAAGTACGATAATCTACTACACCGTAAACGTTGAAACCTTGTTCATCCAGATCACCATAACCACCGAAAATAGAGACATCATATTTGTCGCCATTCTTTTCTTCAGGTGCTTGCAGTCCACCAGAAATACCGAAACCTTGGTATTCCTTTTTGATAATAAAGTTAATTACGCCGGCAATTGCATCTGCACCATATACTGCAGAAGCACCATCACGCAGAATCTCGATTCGCTCAACCATCGCGAGCGGAATAATATTCAGGTTAACTTCAGAAGTACTAAATGGGCTGTTAGCCAAACGACGCCCATTTAATAAAACTAAGGTCTTATCAGTACCAATCCCACGCAGGTTGGCAGAAGAACCTGAAGTATTACTTTTACCAATATTTTGAGAAACAGCAAAACCAGCTTGGTTAGCACTTACTTTATTAATGGCTTCTTCAACCGTGGTGACCCCCTGATTCACCAGATCTTCGACTTTAAGCACAGTAATAGGAGATGCACTTTGTGCAGCTACTCCTTTAATAGATGAACCTGTCACTGTCAATTTTTGAACCTTGGTAGGTTGAGCGGCAGAGTTTTCTGGTTCATCGGCTGCATGTGCCAAAGACAAGCACATCATACTTAAGGTAAGCGTACTTAACTTGAGTATTGTCTTGCCAACTGTTGGAGCCCCCATAGATCCGACCAATTTGTTTTTTTTCATCGTAATTTTCACCCTTTTGTTATGTGAAGTAGTGCTGGGAGGATTTAAGCAAAGCGGATGCCAACTTATAAATCATTATTTCTTATAATTATTAACTATATGAAAATATTGGATATAATTTGGTGTTTTTGGGGGTTGACTAAGTTCTGATGAAGAAATATCAAGATATTGAGGTTGAAAATGTGAACTAAGTCACTAAAGAAAACCATGGTAAAGTAAAAAATAAATATTTAATGAATAAGAAAGGAATCTAAAACTGAAAGAGAAATTGAATAAAGTTTAATCATGGTGCATAATTTTTACATAGAATATACAATATTTTTTTAAAATAAATTATTTATAATACAAGTACTTGTGTTTATTTATTGTTTACCTAAAGGTATACAATAGTGCAATAAGATGAAACAGGGTTGAGTTATTTTTGTGCGAAATGAACTTCAGTAAGAATTTTGAGGATAAAAATTTAATTAATGATTCATGGAAAATATTATGTTATTGATAATGTTTTAAATGATTAATAAAAATAAGCTTTTTTGAGTTAATAACAGGAAAAAAACGTTATTTTTTGAGGATGGCATGAAATTCGCTTTGTTCAGTTTATTCCATCTGTCCAGCTTTGACCCATCCATTGAAGCAAATATGGGATGATATGTTAAAGACTTCCTATAGCAATTAAAACTTCAAGATCAAGAATAGGTACAAATTTGAAATCATCATTTTTCAGTATGACAATTTTGGCCTTGGCCATGACTACGGGGCAAACCTCCTGGGCAAAATCATCTGCACATCCGGATAAAGTTTTAAACTTGGCTTTCGAAGCGCCTGATGATGGTTTTGATATGGTCAAAACCTATAATTTTTATAGTGGTAGCGTGGCTGAGGCCATTTTTGAGCCTTTGTTGCGTTATGACTATCTGGCCCGGCCTGCAATTTTGGCCCCAAATACCGCCGAGTCTTTACCCGTGGTTGAACAGGATGGCAAAGTTTATACTTTTAAAATCAAGCCAGGAATTTATTTCAGTCCGGATCCGGCCTTTCAGGGCAAGAAGCGTGAACTGGTCGCCCGGGATTATATTTATTCCATGCAAAGGGTGATGGATCCAAAAAATCATTCACCTTCTTTTTCCTTTATTGAAGGCAAAATTCTTGGCGCAGATCAAGTCATTCAGCAGGCCAAAAAAACGGGTAAATTTAACTATGATGCTCCGATTGCCGGTTTAAAAGCTCTAGATAAATATACCTTACAAATTACCTTGACCCGTTCAGACCTGAATTTTCCTTACATTCTGGCCTATGTTGCTTTTAGTGGTACCGCACGGGAAGCGATCGAACATTATGGTCATCGGGCAGGTCAGCATCCGGTTGGAACAGGGGCGTATCAGTTACACAAATATGTGCCGCGTAGCCGTATTGAACTGACTGCCAACCCGAATTATCGCGGTTTTGTCTGGAACTTTAAGGGCGATGGTTCCGAATGGGATCAACGTATTGTCAAAGCCATGCAAGGCAAGCAGATGCCGCAAATTGGCAAGGTCAAAATCAGTATTATTGAAGAGGAACAGTCTCGCTGGCTGGCTTTAAAGTCTGGACAACTGGACTATGACAAACTCACTGCGAGCGGCGCCGAACAGGCACTGGAAAATAAGCAGCTGAAAAGCGAATACAAGAAAAAAGGCATCCTGCATTATCCGAATAAAGAACCGGAAATTACCTATACCATCATGAATATGCGTGATCCGTTAATTGGTGGAAATTCATTGGAAAAAATTGCCTTACGTCGTGCTCTCGCCTTGTCCTATAACCAGAAAGAAGCCATCCAGCAGTTGTACAAAGGTCATGCCGATAAAGCTGAAATGATTTTGCCAGAGGGCGTGGGTGGACATGACCCGACGTATAAAAGCAGTATTGCTTATAACCCATTACTGGCCAATAAACTGCTTGACCGCTTTGGCTATAAGAAAGGCGCTGATGGTTACCGAACCTTGCCTGATGGCAAACCTTTGACACTAAAAATGAATTCAACCAGCTCAAGCTCTTCGGTGATTTCTGCAGAGTTATGGAAAAAGAATCTGGATGCGATCGGGGTGCGAATTGAGTTCAAGGTCAGTAATTTTGCTGACAATTTAAAAGAAGCCACCCAATGCAAACATATGATGTGGGGTGGGGCCTGGATTGCGGACTATCCGGAAGGGGAAAACTTTGCCCAATTACTGTATGGGCCAAATGCGCAGCAAGGCAACCTGAGTTGCTATACCTCAAAAGCCTATGACGCATTGTACCAGACTGCAATGAAACTGCCGCCACAGCAGCGGACGCCATATTATGAGCAGATGAACCGCCAGATGGAGGCCGATAATCCATGGATTCTGCACAATACTCGTATACGTAACTGGTTAATTCATCCGCATGTACAGGGCTTTAAAGCCCATCCGGTGACCAGAGCAGTTTGGCAATATATGGATATTGAACCTGTTAAAAAATAACTTGAGAAGATTAAGAACCAGTATGAATGTGAATAAAAATACTTTAAAAAAACTGGCCAGTGGGGTGTTAGTGGCCGGTTTGATGATGGCAGGGAGTGCACCGACATGGGCCAGCAATCCTGCCAACCCGAATAAGGTTTTAAAAACAGTATTTCTGGCAGCTGAAACCGGTTTTGATCCTGGTTATATCCATGACCGTTATTCAGCCAAGATTAATGCTGCGATTTTTGAGACCTTATTTACCTATGATTATCTGGCCTCGCCGGCAAAATTAGTGCCATTGACTGCAGTCAGTTTGCCTCAAGTGAGTGCAGACGGTTTGACTTATACCATTAAAGTTAAAAAGGGTATTTACTTTGCCGATGATCCGGTCTTCGGCGGTAAAAAACGTGAACTGACTTCGTATGACTATGCTTATAGCTTGAAACGTCTATTGGACCCAAAGCTGCATTCACCGAACAGCTGGTTGCTGGATGGCCGAATTAAAGGGCTGGACGCATGGATGGCCCTGACCAAAAAGAATGGCAAAGCCTATGAAAATCCGTTTGAAGGTATTCAGACCCCAGACCGCTATACCTTGGTATTAAAGCTGAATAATCCGGATCAGAACTTTCCGATGTTGCTGGCACATGGACCTGCCGCTGCAGTAGCTCGTGAAGTGATTGAAAAATATAAAGACAAGGCGGGTTGGGTCATGAATAGGCCAGTGGGAACTGGTCCTTATGTGCTTAGCCGCTGGACACCAGGCTCACGGATGATCTTAAAACCAAATCCAGCTTATCGTGGTTTTGTCTGGGACTTTAAAGCCAGTGGTGCAGAAGATCAGGCTATTGTAAAAGCCATGCAGGGCAAAAAAATGCCTCAAATCGGCACTATTGATGTGCGTGTTATTGAAGAAGCGCAATCCCGGATGCTGGCATTTAAGAAAAATGAACTGGACCTGCTCGAAATTGAGGGCGATATCGTCGTACAGGCCCTCGATGGTGACAAATTAAAGCCTGAGCTGGCTCAGCAGGGAGTGAAGCTGTCACGTATTTTAGAGCCCTCCATTAGCTACCATTACTGGAATATGCAAAACCCGGTCGTGGGTGGTTTCGCGCCAGAAAAAATTGCCTTACGTCGTGCCATGGCGATGGCATTTTCTGTAGAAAACATGATCAATGTATTACTTAAGGGGGATGGAGCAAAACTGCACATGCCTATCCCCCCAGGAGTAGCAGGCTATTCACCGTCCTATAAAAGCAGTATTCCCTATTCAGTCAAAGCAGCCAATATGTTGCTCGACCGCTATAACTACAAGATCGGTGCAGATGGCTGGCGGAAGACGCCTGAAGGGAAACCTCTGGTGATTGAACTGATTACTGGGAATACCAGTCGGGGCCAGCAACAGGGGGAGTTCTGGAAAAAGACCCTGGACAGTATTTATATTCGATTGACCAGTAAGGCCATGCCATTTGCTGAAGGCATCAAGCTGGAAAAGCAATGTAAAACCATGTTTAAGAGTTCTGCATGGATTGCCGATTATCCGGATGCCGACAATTTTATGCAGCTGTTCTATGGCAAGAATGTCAATGTCACCAACAATGCCTGTTTCAAGCATCCTGAATTTGACCGTCTTTACGAGCAAACTCAGAGCATGCCGCCAGGTCCGGAGCGTGATCTGCTCTATCGCAAAATGACCCGGATTCTGGAAGTCAACATGCCGACCCTGATGCTCTATAGCACCTACCGTAATGCCTTGACCCAACCCCAAATTATCGGACATAAGTCCCATCCGATTCTGTCTTCAGAATGGATGTATATCGATATTAATACGAAAAAGTAAGAAAAAATCTGGAGATGAATATGAAATCAAAATCTTTAAAATTAAGTACCTTATGTTTAATGATGATGGGGGGATATCAAGGTGTAGCGGCAGATACCCAAGTACAGCTGCTGCCATTATTCAAGGCTGCAGAAATTCCGTCTTTATGTGATGCCAGTCTGGCCTCCATGCAAAAAGATATCCAGATATTTGAAAATAAGAAAATTAAAAATAAAGCCAAGGCGGGACCTTATCTGGCTGAATGGGATGAGTTGCATGCCAAAGCCCGGGATTTCGGTGCAGCAGTAGGGCTGTACAGTAATGTCGATCCGGATCCTGCATTGCGTCAGGCAGCCGATGACTGTGAACTTAAAATCAGCAAATACCAAACCACCCTGTATCAGAATCCTAAACTGTATGGACAGTTCAAAAAACTGAAAGCCAGTGATCCGATTGATCAGAAATTTTTAGAAGATATTCTGGAGCAGTTTGAGAACACCGGGGTGCAACTCAGTGCAGAAAAACAGAAACGACTGAAAGAAATTATTGAAGAAAGTACCAAACTGGGACAGGACTTTTCCAAAAATGTGCGGGATAACCCTGAAAAAGTTGAATTTACTCCAGCTGAAATGAAAGGCCTGCCAGAAAGTTACATCGCAAATTTAAAGAAAAATGAAAAGGGCAATTATCTGCTTGGCTTTGATTATCCGGAATACCAGCCTTTTATGGAGCTGGCAGAAAGTGATGAAGCACGCAAACGTTACCAGACTGCTTACACGCGTCGCGGGACCGAACAAAACCTGCAATTCATGAAAAATGCCATTGATCTGCGTTATGAAATGGCACAACTTTTTGACAAGGAAAGCTATGCCCATTCTGCGCTTGAATTCCGCATGGCCAAAACTCCGGAAGCAGTGAACGGTTTTCTGGATGAGGTTTATGCCAAAGTTGCACCTCTAGAAAAGCAGGATGTAGAACAATTACGTCAGTTCAAGGCTGAAACTTTAAAAGTTCCATTAGAGAAAGCAGAAATTACACGCTGGAATCAGGGTTACTGGAGTGAAAAACTGCGTCAGGCCAAATACAAGGTAGACCAGGAAAAATTGCGGGATTATTTCCCGACAGAAGCATCGCAAAAATGGTTATTCGCTATTTCTTCGGAACTCTATGGCATTGAGTTCAAGCCGGTGAAAGTCAAGGCCTGGCATGATGAAGTGGAATATTATGCGGTACATGACAAGGCTACGGGCGAATTCCTGGGTGGATTATATGTTGATAAATACCCGCGTGAAGGCAAATATGGGCATGCAGCTGTCTGGGGAGCTTATGGCGGCAGTACCCTGAATCAGCGTCGTCCGGTATCGGTACTGGTGACCAATTTTAACCGTAAGGGCTTGAACAGCAATGAACTGGAAACCTTTGTGCATGAAATGGGTCATGCCTTGCACGGGATTCTTTCGAAGACCCGCTATACAGAACAGTCTGGTACCTCGGTAGAGCGTGACTTTGTAGAAGCACCATCACAGATGTATGAAGAGTGGGCACGCCGTCTGGAAACCTTGTCAAAAGTAGCAGATTACTGTGAGCCGGCATGTCCTCGGGTGGATGCTGCCATGACCGAGCGCTTAAAGAATGTGAAGAATTACGGCCGAGGCCTGCATTATGCCCGTCAGGCTTTATATGCCCAATATGATATGGCCTTGCATGGTAAAGATGCAAAAAACATTGAGCCTTTAAAACTCTGGCAGGATATGGAAGGCAAGACCGCCTTGGGTTATGTCAACGGTCAGCAGTTCCCGGGACAGTTCGGGCATCTGATGGGCGGCTATCAGGCAGGTTACTACAGCTATATGTGGTCTGAGGTCATTGCCCTGGATATGCTTTCATCCTTTGGTGATCAGCTGATGGACAAGAAAGTCGGTGCGCATTATCGCAATACGGTCCTGGCCCAAGGCGGACAAAAGCATGGCGAGCAAATGGTGAAAGACTTCTTGGGTCGTGATCCGGACAGCAAAGCTTTCTTTAATGAAATTTCAGGAAAAAATTAAGGAAGGCAAGCGATGCTGGCATATATTATTCGACGGCTTTGGCAAATGATCCCGACCATGCTCGGGGTGATTTTGCTGATTTTCCTGCTGTTTAACTGGGTAGGTGGAGACCCTGCCTATATTCTGGCCGGTAAAATGGCCAATGCGGAACAGATTGAGAACATCCGTCAGCAACTGGGTGTGGATCAACCGTATTACGTCCAACTCTGGATCTTTATCAAGCAGATTTTAACCTTTGATTATGGGGTGAGCTGGAGTACCGGGGAATCGGTAGCACAGATTATCACCACCCGTTTGGGGCCCTCACTGACCATTCTGATTCCACTGACCATTCTGCAAACTATTATTTCTATCATTCTGGCTTTAGGTGTGGCTTCAGTTCGTGGTTCTTTGACAGATCGCATGATCATGATGCTGTGTACGATCGGTATGTCGATCAGTATTCTGGTGTACATCATCGTGTTCCAGTATTTCCTGGCCTATGAACTGAGCTGGTTCCCGGTACAGGGCTGGAGCGATAATTTTGCCGATAATCTTTTCAAATATGCCTTGTTACCTGTGCTGATTATGTTGGTGGTCAGTATTGCACCAACACTACGCCTGTATCGTAGTTTTGTACTGGATGAAGTCAATCAGGACTATGTGCGTACTGCGCGTGCCAAAGGCCTGGGTGAAAACCGTATCATGGGCGTGCATGTCCTGCGCAATGCCTCCATTCCGATTATTACCGATGTGATGGCAGGACTTCCGGCACTGCTGATCGGTGCTTTCCTGATTGAGCGTTTTTTTGGTATTCCGGGAATTGGCCGTGAAGTCATTATTGCAGTAGAACGTTCCGATTTTCCTGTGATTAAAGCCATTACGGTCTATGTTGCTGCTGCGACCATGATATTCAACCTGATTGCCGATCTGATCTATAAATGGGTTGATCCGCGTGTACAGTTGAAGTAGGTGAATTATGCTGAGTGCGATATTTAAAAAAGAACAAGCGGCTGAAGCAGCACCTGAATCGGCTTCAACAGGATTATGGCAACTGGCCATGCGCCGTTTGAAACGTGACCGGATTGCCATGTTTTCCCTGTATGTGGTGCTGTTTTATCTGCTGCTGCTGGTACTGTCAATGAGCGGCCTAATTGCCAAAGACTGGAATAAAGAAGTGGCGGTCAGCTATGCACCGCCGAGTTTTATCAGTGCAGCGCCAGTTCCGGTTGCATCCGATCCAAAGCAGGGCGCAGAATCTGTGCCTCTACCGGTCAATCCAGTTGATCCTTTAAAAGATGTCATTGCTGAATTGAATGCTGAAATTGCTGCTGAGCAGGGGGTAGGCGCAGGCATTGATTATTATGGAGTGGTCGATCCGCTGGCAGAAGACATGAAGGCCATTAATCAGGAGCTCGGCGGGCAGCTGATGGATGAAAGTGGGGAACTCAAGCAAAGTCTGGTCTTCGGCGCCGATAAATGGGGACAGGATGTTTTACAGAAAACCATCAAGGGGGCTGAAACCTCGATTCTGGTTGGATTGATTGCAGCCTTTGTTGCTGTATTGATTGGGACTGCACTGGGTGCAATAGCAGGTTACTTTGGTGGTTGGGTCGATGATCTTCTCAACTGGTTTTATAATATCTTTACCTCGATTCCCTATCTGTTGCTGGTTTTGGCCATTGCCGCAGTGTTACAGCAGAAAGGTATTTTATCCATCATCCTGATTTTAGGTCTGACTGGCTGGACTGGGGTTTTCCGTTTGGTTCGTGCCGAATACATGAAACATACGGCACGTGAATATGTGCTGGCTGCCAAGGCGATTGGCGTGAGTAATATGCGTCGTATGTTTGTCCATATTTTTCCCAATGTCAGCCATATTGCCCTGGTACAGATGTCTATTCTGGTGGTGGCATTTATCAAGTCTGAAGTCATTTTGAGCTTCCTTGGTTTCGGTGTGCCTATCGGGGTAGTGTCATGGGGCAGTATGCTAAATGAAGCGCAAAGCGAGCTGATTTTGGGTAAATGGTGGCAACTGGCGGCAGCCTCAATCGCCATGGCGGTATTGGTGACTGCTTTCTCGATGTTTACCGATGCACTCCGTGATGCATTAGATCCAAAACTGAAATAGGGGCGCAACGATGTCTGAAATCAATCCAAGCACAGCACCTGCGCTACTTCGCGTAGAAAATCTGCGAGTCAGTTTTAAAGGTGAAAATAAAGAATATATTGAAACCGTAAAAGGGGTTTCTTTCGAGATTCCGGCCAATACCACAGTTGCACTGGTCGGTGAATCGGGGAGTGGCAAGTCGGTCACTTCCCTGGCCACTATGGGCCTGCTTCCGGCAGAAAGCGCACGTATTTCAGAAGATAGCCAGATTATCTTTGAAGGGAAAAACCTGCTCAAGCTTAAAACCCGTGAAATGCGCCAGATGTGCGGCAAAGACATTGCCATGATTTTTCAGGAGCCAATGTCTTCGCTAAATCCGGTATTTACGGTAGGCATGCAGATTGCAGAAATCCTGCAACTACATTTGGGCATGAATAAAAAACAGGCGCGGCAACGTACCCTGGAACTGCTCAAAGAAGTAGGGATCCCTGCGCCAGAAACTAAAATTGATGCCTATCCGGGGCAGCTTTCCGGTGGACAGCAGCAACGGGTCATGATTGCCATGGCCATTGCTTGTGAACCTAAACTGTTGATTGCAGATGAACCGACCACAGCCCTGGATGTGACTATTCAAAAGCAGATTCTGGACTTGCTGGAATCGCTGCGTCAGCGTCGCCAGATGTCGATGCTGTTTATTACCCATGATCTGGCATTGGTTGGTGAAATTGCCGATCAGGTGATTGTGATGCGCCATGGGGAAATCCGTGAACAGGGTCCGGTTCGGGAGGTGCTGGATCGGCCTCAGGATATGTATACCAAAGCCTTGTTACACTGCCGTCCACAATTGTCGCAACGTCCGTTACGTTTGCCGATGATCAGCGATTTTATGAAACAGGATGGTTCAACCTGGCTGGAAGATATCCGTCTGAATACTCAGCTTCCGCAACGTTCACGTGGACTAAAGGGTGGAGAGGAAATTATTCTGGATGTACGGGATCTAAAGAAATCTTTTTATAGTCGTAAAGGACTGTTTGGCAAAGATGAATTTCAGGCAGTAAAAGGAGTTTCTTTTCAGCTGGCCAAAGGCAAGACCTTGGGGTTGGTCGGGGAGTCCGGTTCGGGTAAAACCACCATTGGCTTGTTGCTGATGCGTCTGCAAAAGGCTACGGGCGGTAAGGCACTGTTTCAGGGTCGGGACATTCTGGACATGTCGGAACAGGAATTTACCCAGTATCAACGTAAAATCCAGATCATTTTCCAGAATCCCTATGCTTCTCTGAATCCGCGCTTTACCGTAGGGCAAATCCTGATGGAACCGATGCAGATTCACAAGATTGGTCAGGATGATGCCGAACGCAAACAAATGGCTCTGGATTTGCTGGAACGGGTCAGCTTGCCTGCTCAGGCTTTTTATCGCTACCCGCATGAGTTTTCCGGTGGTCAGCGTCAGCGGATTGCAATCGCACGTTGCCTGACCTTAAAGCCTGAGATTTTGATCTGCGATGAATCGGTCTCGGCACTGGATGTCTCAGTACAGGCGCAGGTGCTGAATTTACTGCAAGATTTGCAGGATGAATTCGGACTCAGCTATATCTTTATTTCACATGATTTGTCGGTAGTGAAATATATTTCAGATCAGATCATGGTGCTGAATCATGGTGAATTGGTGGAAATCGCCAATTCAGATGAATTGTATCAATCTCCACAGCATGAATATACCAAGCGTTTACTCGGTGCCATTCCGCAAGGGATTCCACAAAGTGTCTGATGCATAAGGCATAAAAAAAGTCAGGCAATGTGCCTGACTTTTTTTATTTATCTTAATTAAAACTTTTTAAAGCCTTTGTTGATACCGTATGGACGACGCGGCGCATTTTCATCACGCTCTTCACGACGACCAAAGCCTTGATCCGGACGGTTTTCACGACGCACAAACTGAGTGCCATTCTGGTTTTCAGCTCTGTCACGACGACCATAAGCATTGTCATCACGACGCTCACGGCCAGTATTATTTTGTGGTTGCTCATCACTGTCACGACGTTGCTGACGCAAGAAACCGCCACGGCGTGCACCCATCGGCTTGTCCTGCATACGTTCATTACGGCGTTTCGCCATACCAAACAAACCAGTACCTTGACGTGGTTTCAATTCCACAGCTTTGGTCAGGTTGTCGATATCGTTTTTATCCAGTTCAATCCAGCGACCGGTACGCAGTTCGCGTGGCAAAATCACAGTACCATAACGGGTACGCAGTAGACGGCTGACTTTCAGGCCTTGTGATTCAAAGATACGACGTACTTCACGGTTACGACCTTCTTTTACTACCACCTGGAACCAACGGTTGATCCCGTCACCGCCCAGTTCAGAGAAAGATTCGAATTTTGCCGGACCATCGTCTAGCACCACGCCTTTAAGCATGTTGTTACGAATTTGTGGCGTTACTTCACCCATGACACGAACTGCATATTCACGTTCGATTTCATTCGATGGGTGCATCAAGCGATTCGCAAGTTCACCATCATTTGTGAACAAGAGTAGACCGGTGGAGTTAATATCCAGACGACCGACCATCACCCAGCGATCGCCCGGTATAGCAGGCAGCTGTTCAAACACGGTCGGACGGTTTTCAGGATCGCTACGTGAGCAGATCTCGCCTTCAGGCTTGTAATAGATAATGACACGACGACGGATTTCGTCTTCAATCTGGAAGGCAACTTTACGACCATCGATGCGAAGCTCATCACCTGGTTCGATTCGTTCACCCACTTGGGCAATTTGCCCGTTGACACTTACACGACCCGCGGCAATGACTTCTTCCATATAACGGCGAGAACCCAAACCAACGCGTGCAAGCACCTTTTGCAACTTTTCACTCATGACAGCATAACCTTAGAAATAATTATCAACAGTTCACCTATTTATGACTTCGGTGCATTCGCATCGAGGGCCATAAAAGCTTCCTTGGCATCCTGCAGGGGAGGCAATTGGCCCAAACTATTCAGGCCAAACGCATTTAAAAATTGTGGCGTTGTCATTAACAACGCAGGTCTTCCAGGGAGTTCACGAAATCCGGACTCTTTAATCCAGTTCCAGTCAAACAGCGTACGCAAGTTTTGACTGTTATTCGTGACACCACGAATCTGTTCAATATCCGCTCGAGTCACTGGCTGGTGATAAGCAATCACAGCAAGTGTCTCCAGTAATGAAGGCGACAAGCGAGCCGGTCGCTCAGGCCAGGTCTGTGCAATAATATTACGATATTTTGCACGCACTTGAAAACGATAACCTTGTGCTGTTTCAATCAGTTCAATTGAACGGCCATGCATCAGCATGGAAAGTTGTTGTAAATACTGACGTAATTCCTGCTTGCTATAGCGACCCTGAAAAGCTTCTTTCAGACGAGCCAATGAAACCGCGGAGTCGCTGGCAAAAATAATGGCTTCAAGCTGCATCAATACTTCATGCAGATTATCTTCTGCAGATAACAGCGTATTTTGATCGAGTGTCATTGACTGGCTCCTTGAATCGCGAGCGGGGCTTCAATACCTGTAGCAATAATCTGAATTTTTTGTTGTCGGGTCAGTTCCAGCACCGCCATAAAGGTTACCACCATACCCATACGGCCTTGGCTCGGTTTTAACAAGTCCTTAAAGCTGAGTATTGCGCCAGTTTCAAGACAACTTTCAATATAGGCAATACGTTCTTCCAGCAGTACCGGTTCCTGTTGTACCTGATGAATCACCGGTTCAGGACGGTTAAATATACAAAGCAAGGCATCACGCAATAAATCGCTTGAATAGCCTTCATTCGGCTGCTGGATTTCGCCCAAACTGACGTTGGTGGTGAAAGTGTCACGTTCCAGAATCGGCATCTGGCCCAGACGTTCTGCTGCCTGTTTAATTCTTAAATAATTTTCTAAACGGTCAATCAGTTCTTGTTTTGGATCCTGTTCAATCGCAGTCAGGCTTTTCGGTTTCGGCAAAAGCAAACGTGATTTCAGATCTGCCAGTAAGGCCGCCATCACCATATAGTCGGCCGTCAGCTCGATGTTCAGGGATTTCATCGCGTCCATATAAGACAAATACTGCGCTGCAATCGGCGCGATATCGACCTGTAACAGATCAAAACCGTTTTTTTGAATCAGGTAAATTAAAAAGTCGAGTGGGCCTTCAAAATGTTCTAATAAGATTTCAAATGCCGCTGGAGGAATGTACAGATCCTCTGGAATTGTATCCTGCCATTCATCCAGAACCCGAATGTGCGGAGCAGATTCCATAGTGTTATGGATAATTTGAGTCATTACAATTATAGGCCACGCGAATTTTCAAAGGCATGCAAAGGCTTGATTTTCGGTATCTCATCGAAAGAAAAGCACAGGATTAAGCGTTGTCATTGTACTGGAAAAGTAACTTTAAATAAATTAAATAAGCCGTCAAAGCCATAAAAACTTAAAAAAATAATGGAATTTATCTGCGATTTTAAAATAGCACAAAGGAAAATGGCAGAATCGGGCGGGAAATGCAGCGGTGATTTTCATGCTAAATTGGCTCTCATAATTAAGCTTATCTGGTAGATGATGCCAGTTGATTCACTTCAAAACTCGATCAATACAGTGACTCTCATCAAAAGAAGAAATAAGCTAGCTGGCAGATATTGAATGATTTTTAAACGGATTTCCCATTAAAAAACATAAAATTAATAAGTATTAATAAAATATTTCCCTATGATTTTTGGTCAAAAATCTCGCTATACTCTCGAAGAATAGTCAAGAATCACAAAAATCAATAAAAAGGTGAAGAAAGCATGCCACTTATTCTGGTTGTTATTGGGATGATCGCATTCGGGGGATTTTGGGCTTATCCCAAATATCAGATTATGCAGCTTGAAGATGAAGCACGCACAGGACTGAAATCAGGCGGATTTTCAGCTTTTGCAGAACAGGCCCGACCTGTCATGCAGGCCATGAAAATGGATTTTAGTGTGCTGGACCAATATCCCAATATTCGTTTTTACATGCGGCATATGGCTTATGAGGGCGACCAGCTGGATGAGCGGATTAAACTGGATATGCAAGCCATGTCTTGTGAGTCGATCAATTCCTTTAAAGTCATGGAACCCAAAGCACGTACGGCGATGCTGAATGTACTGGAAGATGATCAGATCATTTTTCATGTGTATCTGAAAAATAAGCTGGGCGAGGAACTCATGCACCATGAACAGAAGCTATCGCAATGCCCAAATTTCATTGCAGTTCGTCATTATGAACGTAGTTCAGATTCCTAAACTGGTTTTGGCAACGATTGCATACCTGTCGAATTGAAAAGAATAGAACTGCAACCTCTCACCCTATGCTTTTTTAGATTTTCATGGTGAGGAATGATTGTATTCCTTGGTCGCAAATTCAATGATACGTTGGCAAGTCTCTGCCAGGCATACATTTTGGTTTGAATAGATCTGCAACAACTGTCTCGCTACAGCCAACGTCAGGAAAAATTGGTACTCAGTATGATCAATATTTACAGTGGGATGGGAAGGAAAATGTGCTTCGACCATGACTGCCTTGGATTGCAGTGTCCAAGGCAGTTCTGCATAGATTAAATCCTGTGCAGAAAATTCATGCTGATTTAGCAGGAGATAAAATAAATCCATTCATTTTGACTCCTTCAATGTTTGTAGGAAATTCTCAGACCTCATTTATTCAAAGGCGCTGACATCTCCCATACCACGACGAATCACTTCTGGATGATCACCAGATAAATCTACAATAGAGGTCGTGCTCAACGTGCCTAAACCACTATCTACAAAAACATCAATGCGTTTGCCCAGTTGCATTTCAATATCATAAGGATCATCGAGTGGGTCAGTCTGACCCGGTAAAATCAGGGTAGAGGTCAACAACGGTTCACCGAGTTCTTTCAGTAACATCTGACACACCGGATTATTCGGAATGCGTAGACCAATGGTTTTCTTTTTAGGATGCATCAAACGACGTGGAACTTCGCTGGTCGCAGGTAAAATAAAGGTGGTGATGGCCGGTGTATTATTTTTCAGCAAACGGTACATGGCATTGTCCACCTTGGCATAAGTGGCAATATCGGACAAATCACAGCACAGAATCGCATATTGATGCTTTGGGCCCAGACCACGAATTTGCGCAATCCGCTCCATGGCACTCTTGTTCCCAATCTGGCAACCAATCGCATAGGCAGCATCAGTGGGATAGACCACCACATCACCCGCACGGATACGTTCTACTGCCTGACTGATTAAGCGGGGTTGCGGATTGTCTGGGTGTACGCGTAAATGCAGCATAGAGACTACTCCAAGCTTGGGCTGATGGCTTATTATGTGGCGCTCAGGCAAAACCTGGCAATCATAAAAAAGGTAGATTTGTGTAATTTAATCAAGCATTTCACGTATAAATTCATCAGATTGTAAACTTTTGCCACCTCTGATGTAGATACAGATACATTGGATAAAGCGCGCTGCATCACGTGGAAGTTTGGCTGTACCATTAAAATAAGCCTGTACTTGAGCGTAGACATTATCTTTAAAGCTGGCGCCATCACCGCCGTCGCCAGTCAGATTGTCCAAAGAAACCCGGAATTTACGGCCAAAAGCCTGGGCAAACATCCATTCAATTGCCTGTGGCTTGATTTCGACC
Source organism: Acinetobacter sp. YH16052 (assembly GCF_013417155.1). Classification (GTDB taxonomy): domain Bacteria; phylum Pseudomonadota; class Gammaproteobacteria; order Pseudomonadales; family Moraxellaceae; genus Acinetobacter. Next base: position 83,423 of record NZ_VPEO01000010.1, read on the forward strand.
TGTTCAAACAAAGCCTGCTGTTCGCGGGTACGGCCATCCGGTGCATACCAGTAACCCAGATCAGGTAGCAGGCGGCGTTTGTCTCCGGCAATGGTCCAGTGGCTGATTTCATGCAGAGCACTATTAAAGAAACCATGCGCAAACTGGATCCGGGCAGGACAGTCTACGCTGGCAGGGAAATATTCTGGTTCAAATTCGCCGCGCACTAAAGTGACATTTAAATGGGAAAACCATTGATTAAAGTGTAAGATGAGCCAGTCCACCTGCTGCGCTTCTGACGATAAATTCGCCCATGGCGAGAGTTGCACTTGTTGTGTTGAACTGTCAGAATCAAGGCTTGGAATTGTGCTAACGAGTGATGAAACATTCACTTCTGTTTGCGGCTGCAACAGATGCATGACTTGAGTTACCCAAATGGTCTGTCGAAATAAGTACAAAATTGTATCTTAATCTTTGACAGAGTACTGATGAATTTGTAGAATTGCCGCCTTAATTATGTCAGCAAATACCTTTCCGGCACAGATTGAGCCGTTTAAATGGGCTGAACAGGGCTTTAAATGGTCAGGTCAACTGCCTTTATCCCGCTTTGTTCGTATCGCTCGTGAAGCTGTTGGATCAATTGATGATCAATTGATTAACATAGACTGTAAGCTATCAATGGATGCCTATCATCGTATTGCATGGCTAGATGGTCACGTTGAAACAAAAGTTCCTATGGAATGCCAGCGTTGTCTGGAAACTGTAGAAATTGAACTGGTTTCATCGTTCCATTTAGCACTTGTGGATGATGAGTCACTGATAGAGCGCTTGGATGAGGATGCTGATTTCATCGTCCTAGGTGAAAGTGAAGCAACGACCAAAGGTGATTATGATGCACCGGCGACCGCTGATTTGCTCGCGCTGATAGAAGATGAACTGTTATTGTTGATGCCGTTGTCGCCTAAACATGAGTTTTGTGAACATAAGCATCAACCTGCCGTAGAAGAAGTGGCTGAAGAAAAACGGGACAACCCGTTTGAAGTTTTGGCTGCTTTGAAGGGTAAACTTAACTAATTTTTGTGTTATACTCTTGTGTATAAGACAATCGAATTTGTTCTGATCCATTTTTTCGATCTTTGTAAGGAGCCATCATGGCCGTTCAGCAAAACCGTAAAAGTCGCTCTCGCCGTGACATGCGCCGTTCACATGACGCTTTAACCGAGAATGCATTAACTGTAGACCAAGCTACTGGCGAGACTCACCGTCGTCACCACGTATCTAAAGATGGTATCTACCGTGGTCGTCAATTATTCGCTAAAGCATCTGCTGAATAATTGGTGATGTATTAAGCGTCAAGCTTAGTAGAAAAAATGGGAGCATTTAGCTCCCTTTTTTTTGTCTTTGATTTTTAGGTGTATCGGTTTTTTGTTGTATTTGGCAATTACCGCCAGCAAGATTACATGCTAAATTGCGCTCCACAATGATTTAGGTGGTCTTATTGGTCAGTCTTCTTGTTAGGATTGAAGAAGCACACCTCTTGAATGAAAGGATTTTATTATGTCTGCTACACCATTCGAACAAGCAGCACCAGCAACAAAAACTGCATTTGTGTTTCCGGGTCAGGGCTCACAAAAAGCCGGTATGCTGGCTGAGCTTGCAGAACAGTTTGCAAGTATTCGCGAGACATTTGCAGAAGCATCTGAAGCCGTCGGTTTTGATCTGTGGCAGATTGCGCAAAGTGGCGAAGGTCTGGATCAAACTGAATTTACCCAGCCGGTATTGCTGACTGCAAGTATTGCCTTATGGCGCGTGTGGTTGGAATCTGGCGGTGTAGCACCGAAATATCTGGCAGGCCATTCACTGGGTGAATACAGCGCACTGGTGGCATCGGGTGCTTTAAGCCTGGGTGATGCTGTGAAGCTGGTGAACCTGCGTGGCAAACTCATGCAGACTGCAGTACCTCAGGGTGTAGGCGCGATGGCTGCCATTTTGGGTCTGGACGATGCCAAAGTGATTGAGCTGTGTGCACAAGCAACTGCAGCAGGCGAAGGTTCTGTCGAAGCAGCGAACTATAATGCGCAAGGGCAGGTTGTCGTTGCAGGCAATAAAGATCGCGTTGAAGCGGTGATGGCATTGGCCAAAGAAAATGCTGGTAAAGCGATTGCACTGCCAGTATCGGTTCCGTCACATTGTTCATTGATGAAACCTGCCGCTGAACAGTTTGCTCCGGCATTGGAACAAACCGCCATTGAGCTACCACGCATTCCTGTATTACAAAATGTGGGCGCGCAAGCGGCAACCAATGTAAATGAATTGCGTCAGGCGTTGACCGCGCAACTTTATGAGTCGGTACAATGGACTAAAACCTTACAATTCCTTCAAGATGAAGGGATTGAGTACATTGTAGAATGTGGTCCGGGTAATGTATTGACCAACTTGGCGAAACGCTTGCCGAATATTCAAAAAGCACTTCCACTGGACAGTCAATCTCGTCTGGAAGATGCATTAAACATCGTATTGGCGGCAGAAGGGAAAAGTGCATGACACAGGAACGTAAAGTTGCTCTGGTAACAGGTGCAAGTCGTGGTATTGGTGCTGCGATCGCACAACAGTTGATTCAAGACGGTTATTTTGTCGTAGGTACTGCAACGTCTGAAGCAGGTGCGGAAAAATTATCTGCACAGTTTGCTGAAAATGGCGCTGGAAAAGTACTAGATGTACGTGATGGTGCTGCGATTGATGCGCTGGTAACGGACATTGAACAGAACTATGGTCCAGTCCTTGCGTTGGTCAATAATGCTGGTATTACCAAAGACAATTTGCTGCTGCGTATGTCTGAAGATGACTGGGATGATATTTTAAATATTCACCTGAAAGCAGTTTACCGTTTGTCTAAGCGCGTACTCAAAGGCATGACCAAGGCGCGTTTCGGTCGCATCATCAACATCAGTTCTGTGGTGGCACACTTTGCCAACCCGGGTCAGGCCAACTATTCTGCTGCCAAAGCAGGTATTGAAGCATTTAGCCGTAGCCTTGCCAAAGAAATGGGTAGCCGTCAGATTACCGTAAACTCGGTAGCACCAGGTTTTATTGCGACTGAAATGACTGAGCAGCTAAGCGAAGAAATTCGTAAAAAGATGACTGAGCAGGTGGCATTAAACCGTTTAGGTGATCCGCAGGATATCGCAAATGCCGTAAGTTTCTTGGCTTCGGATAAAGCCAGTTACATTACTGGTACAGTTATGCATGTAAATGGGGGCTTATACATGAGCTAAGCTCAAGTATAAACTTTCCAAATTTTTTAGATTCAATTAAACTAACGGCATTAAAAACGCCACAAGCAATGAGGAGAATTCCTGTGAGCGATATCGAACAACGTGTTAAGCAAGCAGTTGCAGAACAACTTGGTATCAAAATCGAAGAGATTAAAAACGAAGCGTCTTTCATGGATGACTTAGGTGCAGATTCTCTAGATCTAGTTGAACTTGTTATGTCTTTCGAAAATGATTTCGACATCACGATTCCTGATGAAGATTCTAACGAAATCACAACTGTTCAATCTGCAATTGACTACGTTTCTAAGAAACTAGGTTAATCGCCGATTTCAGCTTTGCTGAACATAAAGACCACCCTTGAGGTGGTTTTTTTGTGTCTGCTTTTCACATGAATGAAGGTTTTACAATCCATTACCTTTCTGTCACCAATGACTAACTATCTCTATAGAGTTTTCATTATAAAAATAAGAGTGATGTGACATTAACAACAAGAATGGAGTCCGCTATGGGTCTTTTTGATTTTGTAAAAGGTATCGGTAAGAAGAATACAGCTGCTGCGGAACCACAGGCTGCACCTGCAACGACAACGCCGGCTGCAGCACAACCTGCAGAGCCTTCTGCTCAGGAAGTGGCAAATAAATTACTCGGCCATGTGAAAAGTCTGGGCCTTCCAATCACTGGTTTATCCATCAGTTATAACTCAGCCTCCGATCTGGCGACGGTCAGAGGTCAGGTACAAAGTCAGGCCGATCGTGAAAAGATTGTTCTGGCCGTGGGTAATATTGATCATGTCGCCAAAGTGGATGATCAGCTTACAGTGAGCAGTCCTGAGCCGGAAAGTAAGTTCTACACAGTGAAATCAGGTGACAGCTTGTCAAAAATTTCAAAAGAATTTTATGGTGATGCCAATCAGTATAATAAAATTTTTGAAGCCAACCGTCCGTTGCTCAAAGATGCAGATGATATTTTCCCGGGACAGGTGCTACGCATTCCTGCTTAAGGTTTAATAAGTCCAATCAATATTCGATCTCAAAGCCCCGTTTGGGGCTTTGTTGTTTTTGTCCGTAGCTTTAAAAAGCCATCATTACTAAATACCTAGGTCCAGATATAAACTTTCTTTGACTTCTTCCATCACTACATAACTGTGGGATGAAGCAGAAGCGGGCAGTTTTTTTAGTAAATCTCCCAACAGGCGGCGATAGGCACTCATTTCCTTTAAACGCGCTTTGACCAGATAATCAAAATCACCGGAAATTAAATGGCATTCCAGGACTTCCGGAATCTCAGTCAGATTACGAGCCACCTGATCAAAGACATCACCTGATTTGGCTGAGAGTTTGATTTCCAGAAATACCAGCAAACTACGTTCTAGCATTTCCGGATTTAGACGGGCGTAATAACCCATGATGATGCCTTCGCGTTCCAGCCGTTTTACCCGTTCTGAACAGGGTGTGGTTGATAGATTGACGCGTGCTGCAAGTTCGCTAATGGCAATCCGGCCATCGCGTTGCAGGATGTCTAGAATCATGCGATCAATGCGGTCTAATTTGCGCATTAATATTTCCCTCTTTTTTTTAATTCTTCCCGAAAAAATATTTATTTCACTGAATATACAGTCTGAATATAGTGAATTTAACTATTAAAGCAAAAATATACTAGTGAAATAAACTGAAAAGATGTTTGAGGGTTAAGGTAATGCGCGTATTAGTTTTGGGTAGTGGTGTGATTGGTGTGGCAAGCGCTTACTATCTGGCGCAGCAGGGAGCAACCGTGACTGTGCTGGATCGTCAGGCAGGTCCGGCGCAAGAAACCAGCTTCGGTAATGCTGGGCAGATTTCTCCAGGATACTCGACCCCTTGGGCCGCACCAGGTATTCCGTTTAAGGCGGTCAAATGGATGTTCCAGCATCATGCACCGTTGGCGATTAATGTCGATGGCAGCTTGTGGCAATTGCAGTGGATGGCACAAATGCTGAAAAACTGTAATGCCCAGCATTATGCAGTCAATAAAGAACGGATGGTGCGTGTGGCTGAATACAGCCGTGACTGTTTGCGTAATTTGCGCCGGGATATTGGCATCTCTTATGAGAACCGCGCGAAAGGTACTTTGCAGATTTTCCGTAAAGATGCGCAGCTGGATGCGGTTCAGCGCGATATCGAGGTTCTGAAAGAAACTGGAGTTGAATTTGAACTGTTGGACCGCGATGGGCTGGCGCGTGTAGAACCAGCATTGGCACAGGCAAAAGACAAACTGGTGGGTGGTCTGCATTTACCGAATGATGAAACAGGTGACTGCTATCTGTTTACTAATGCCCTGGCAGAACATGCCAAAGGGATGGGTGTAGAGTTCAAGTTTAATCAGAACGTTGAAAAGCTGATTGTAGAAGGTGACCAGATCAAAGGTGTTCTGGTGAATGGTCAGGTACTCACGGCAGATAAATATGTGCTGGCCTTTGGTAGTTATTCACGTGATTTCCTCAAACCGCTTGAACTGAATTTACCGGTCTATCCGGTGAAAGGTTATTCACTGACCATTCCGATTTTAGATCCGGCCTATGCACCACAATCTACAGTACTGGATGAAACCTATAAAATTGCGATTACCCGTTTCGACCAGCGCATCCGCGTAGGGGGAATGGCTGAACTGAGCGGTTTTAATTTGGGTCTGAATGAAGATCGTCGCGGCACGCTGGAAATGGTGACCCGTGATTTATTCCCTGGAGGAGACATGAATCAGGCCAGTTTCTGGACAGGACTGCGTCCAATGACCCCGGACAGTACGCCAATTATTGGGAAAACCCGTTTTAAAAACCTGTTCCTGAATACTGGACATGGCACGCTGGGTTGGACCATGGCCTGCGGTTCAGGAAAATTAATCAGCGATCTGGTTTTGGCACGTGATCCTGAAATTAGTACCGAAGGATTGTCATTGGCGCGCTATCACCAGGCGGCTTAAGACTATCTGAGGCGGAATATTCAAGGAGGAATGTATGCCACGTCCCATTACTGCAATTATCCATCAACAGGCGCTTGCGCATAATTTAAGTGTGGCGCGCCAATGTATGCCCAATAGTCAGGTATTTGCCGTGGTCAAGGCCAATGCCTATGGGCACGGGATTGAGCGTGTCTATGCTGGACTTGAAGGTGCAGACGGTTTTGCCTTTCTGGATATTGAAGAGGGCGCGCGGCTACGTGCGCTGGGATGCAAGAAGCCGCTAATGTTGCTCGAAGGTATTTTCGCTTTTGAGGATTTATTTGCATGTGCGAAGCATGAAATGAGCTTTGCCATTCATTCCCGACATCAAGTGCAATGGCTGAAACAGTTTGCCGAAATAGCGCCGGATGCACAGTTTGATGTGTATTTGAAAATGAACAGCGGCATGAACCGTCTGGGTTTCGAGCCGCAGCAATATGCAGAGATCTGGCAGGAGCTGCAACAGCTGAACACTGTCCGTTCCATTACCCATATGACCCATTTCTCCGATGCGGATGGCCAGCGTTTTGGCGTGGACGGGATTCAGCATCAAAACCTGATTTTTAGCCAGACCATTCAGGGGCTTGAAGGTAAAATCTCGCTCAGTAATAGCGCAGCCATTCTGCGGCATCATCAAACCCTTCATTCAGACATTGTACGTAGCGGCATCATGCTGTATGGCAGTTCACCAGATTATCCAACACACACGATTCAAGACTGGAATCTGCAACCGAGCATGAGCTTGCGCAGTGAAATTATTGCCATTCAAACGATCCAGACAGGTCAGAGTGTTGGCTATGGTTCCAAATTTATTGCCATGCAGGAAATGCGGGTCGGGATTGTGGCCTGTGGTTATGCCGATGGTTATCAACGACTATCGGAGACCGGTACACCCGTGCTGGTAGATTCAATCAAAACGCACACATTGGGTCGAATCAGTATGGATATGCTGGCGGTAGATCTGACTGCACTGCCGCACGCAGATATAGGTAGTGAAGTGGTACTTTGGGGCCAATCTTCCCAAGGTGTGGTTTTGCCGATTGATGAAGTGGCGGCCAGTTCAGGCACCATCGGCTATGAGCTGATGTGTGCGGTGACCGCTCGGGTTTATTTCCAGATTGACGCTTAAATTTTTAATTTAAATTTTATTTAAATATCCCAAACAAGGAATATCAGCATGACACAGGCAAATACAGCCATTCAGCGACTCAACAGCAATCAAATCATGAGTGCGGTGACGATTCATCAGCAAACCGTGTATCTATCGGGTCAGGTGCCGAATAGCACGGATCTGGATGTACGCGGACAAACACTGGAAGTCTTTGCAAAAATTGAGGAATTGCTCGCATTGACAAATACCGATAAAAGCCAGCTGCTTTCTGCACAATTATTTGTCAAGCATCTAGATGATTTTGCTACCGTAAACCAGCTTTGGGTGGAATGGTTACGAGGTCATGGTACGCCGGCACGTGCTACGATTCAGGCAGATTTGGTCAATCCGGACTGGCTGATTGAAATTGCAGTTATTGCAGCTCAAGCTTAATTGAATTTTTGATATTGAAATCTCCCATGCCATGATTTAAGTCGTTTTAGTGCAGTAAATCTCACTGAACAGCGCAGTAAAAAGTATGAAAATGTCATAATAAGCGTTCGAGGACTGAACGTTGTAAATTCAGCTTGATGCTGTTGTAAAGATTAAAAAGGATGTAAAAATGAAAACCACCCCGGGCACAGAAGACGTAAAATCGTCGCCGCATGAGTTGCAACGAAAACTCTCTAATCGACATTTGCAGTTAATCGCCATTGGTGGCTGTATCGGTACTGGCCTGTTTATGGGATCGGGAAAAACCATCTCTCTGGCAGGCCCTTCAATTTTGATCATTTATATGATCATTGGTGGCATGTTCTTCTTCCTGATGCGTGCGTTGGGTGAAATGCTGCTGTCTAATCTGCATTACAAATCCTTTATTGATATGGCCCATGACCTGATCGGGCCGGGTGCTGGCTATTATATTGGCTGGTCGTACTGGCTGGGTTGGGTGCTGGTAGGGATTGCCGATCTCGCGGCGATTATTAACTATTTGAGTTTCTGGCTGCCCGAAGGCATGGCCTTTACCCCGATGGGACAGGCGATGATTAGTGTTGGCTGTGTGCTGTTTATTCTTGCGATTAATCTGGTGACGGTAAAACTGTTTGGTGAGATTGAATTCTGGTTTGCACTGATCAAGATTTTAGCTATTCTCGGTTTGATCTTTGTCGGTGGTTATATGGTGTTTAGCGGTTTTCAGGCACCGAGTGGCGCCGTCGCCAGCTTTAGTAATGTCTGGGCACATGGTGGTTTATTTCCCAAAGGCTTTACCGGTTTTCTGGCAGGCTTTCAGATTGCCATGTTTGCCTTTGTCGGGGTGGAACTGCTCGGCACCATGGCGGCAGAAACAAAAGATCCGGAAAAGAATTTACCCAAAGCGGTCAACGCCATTCCTACACGGATCATTCTGTTCTATGTATTGTCATTGCTGATGATCATGTCGGTCACACCGTGGCATCTGATTCCTGCGGATCAAAGTCCTTTTGTGAGTTTGTTCCTGTATGCCGGTATTCCAACTTCAGCCATTATCATGAACCTGGTGGTATTGTCATCTGTGATGTCCTCTATGAACAGTGGTGTATTCTCGACCAGTCGTATGTTGTTTGGTTTGGCACGTGATGGACAGGCGCCTCAAGCTTTAGCGCGGTTATCTAGTCGGGCAGTACCAGCCACAGGGTTATTTTTCTCCTGTGCTTTTATTATGTTAGGGGCAGCATTTCAGTATTTTGTACCAAATACCATGGAAGCTTTTACTCTGGCAAGTTCGCTGTGTGTGATCCTGTTTATTAGTATCTGGAGCATCATCATGGTGTGCTACATCCGTTACCGTAAGCAGCAACCGCAAAAACATGTGGCTTCGACCTTTAAAATGCCGGGTGGAGTATGGATGTCTTATGTGGTATTAGCATTTTTGTTATTCGCCTTGATTATTTTAAGTCTGGAACCCGATACCTTAAAGGCTCTGATGATCAGTCCTTTATGGTTGATTATTCTGGCAGTGACCTATCGTCTGCTGTATAAGCCACGTATGCGTCAGCGTGGTAATCCTTAAATATTCAGACATAAAAAATCCCCGACTAATCGAGGATTTTTTGATTGCGCAGGTGAATTAGAAAGTAGGTTTAACTACCACTAAAATCACCACTGCAAATAAGATCAGGGTTGGCATCTCATTAAAATAACGCCAAAACTTGTGTGACTTGTAATGTGCATTATCAATCAGCTTCTTGCGGTAATAACCACACACTAGATGGTAAATCACCAATAAACCGACCAGGCCGACTTTAAGGTAAAACCATAAGGCTTCATGATAGTGACGCGTTGCATCACCCCAATCCACCAAAAAGTGCGCCGTAATCAAGGTAGCCAACATGGCTGGCCACATGATGCCGCGGTACAGCTTACGTTCCATGACTTCAAAGCGTTGATGACTGACGGCATCTTCGCTCATGGCATGGTAAACATACAGCCGTGGCAAGTAGAACAAAGCCGCGAACCAGCAAACCACTGCAATAATATGTAATGCTTTTACCCACAAGAAAGCATCAGAAGGAGCATCCATCAAGTCACCCTAAATTGGGCAGCTTAGCCTTCCCATTTTTTGAAAATGAGACAAGCATTTACGCCGCCGAAACCGAAACTGTTACTCATCACAGTATTCAATTTTGCGTCACGTTTTTCAAGCACGATATCAAACGGTTTCGCGCCTTCATCCAGCTCGGTCACGTTGATGTTTGGAGCAATAAAGTCATTTTGCATCATCAGAACCGAATAAATCGCTTCCTGAACACCAGCAGCACCAAGACTGTGACCTGTCATTGACTTGGTTGAGCTGAGTGGAGGAACCTGACCTTCACCAAAAGCACGTTCCATTGCTTTAAGTTCTGTGATGTCGCCCGCTGGAGTAGAAGTACCATGTGTATTTACATAGTCAATTTTATCGACACCGTGTTGTTTTGCTTCTTCTAAAGCCATCAGTACACAACGCGTTGCACCTTCACCAGATGGTGCAACCATGTCGGCACCATCCGAGTTAGCTGCATAGCCTACGACTTCGGCAAGAATGTTGGCACCACGCGCTTGCGCATGTTCCAAAGACTCAAGGATTACAAAACCACCACCACCGGCAATCACGAAACCGTCACGGTCTGCAGAATAAGGGCGTGATGCTGTTTCAGGGCTGTCGTTGTATTTAGAGCAAAGTGCGCCCATCGCATCAAACAACAAGCTTTGTGACCAGTGATCTTCTTCACCGCCACCTGCCAGCATTAAATCTTGTTTGCCGAGTTGAATCAGGTTGTAGGCATAACCAATCGCATCCGCAGAAGTTGCACATGCACTAGTAATGGTATGTGCTACACCTTGTAATTTGAATGCAACGCCAACGTTAGCCGTAATGGTGTTGGTCATATTACGTGGTACAAAGAAAGGACCGACTTTACGCGCACCTTTGGTTTGCAATAATTCGTTCATTTCAATAACGGAAGCAGTTGAACCGCCACCTGAACCACCCGCGATACCATAACGTGGGTTGCCAGCTAGATCTTCAACCTTTAAACCTGCATGTTCAACCGCAGCAAGAGCTGAGTTATATGCATACATCGCACATACACCCATAAAGCGTTTCAGTTTGCGGTCGATCCCGTCGAAATCCTGCTCGGCTGCAGCACTGACATGACTTTTGAAATTGAGTTCAGCATAAGTCGGATTAAAACGTGTTCCTGAAATCCCGTTTTGTAAAGAATGGTTTACATCCTCTAATGTATTACCAATACATGAGTTAATACCCATGCCAGTGATGACAACACGTTTCATCTACAGATCCTTATAGTTTGCTCTATGCTCAGCGGCAGATATCTGGGTTTTAAAATCGCCCAATCCAGCGCTTAGCCTTATTTCATGATGGGGAACATGATAGCAGAAAGACTTTTGAAATCTTATGGCAAATGTTATGCCGTGTGACAGTCGGTTGAGTTTGTGAGTCGGCGTGTACGGGTTTTACTAAATGAAACAGAATAAAGTTGAGATAAACGCTGACTACACCTAGTATTTATACCAAATACAAGCACATGAATGCTGAGGTAAAAAATGGTAAATGCTAATAATAAACAATCTAATGGTCTGATTTCGAATGCCTTTGGAGTGGCGAAAAAGTTCAGTTCAACTGGATTGGATTTATTGAATCATGTTGCGCCGGATTCGGTGACTAAAGCGCTGAAGCCTTCTAACTCCGATCAGGTGATTGACCGTTCGGCGAAGACGAAAAGCGCTTTTTCAGCTAAAAAATATGATAATCCTCAGCAAATGCTTCGCGAGCATCTTCCAAATGTCTCTCGTCAACTTCTCGGGCGCCGCTTTAATACCGTGAATAATGTCGCGCATTTTGTTTCTCCAGACTTAACCGAAAAAGTGTCTAACTACTTTTATGAGCGTCTGAATCAATTTAGTAATCAAACCAGTTCGGTTGATGCCATTCTGAATGAAGCTGGAGCGAAAGATTTAGAAGAATTGACTCAGGACGTCGACCGATCCAAGCGAATTTCACAGGCTTTAGGTGAACAAAACAAATGGATTGCGACGGTTCAGGGTGCAGTGAGTGGTGCTTCAGGGATGCTTGGCACCGCGATTGATATTCCCGCTTCTTTACTGATGGCGTTGCGTACCATTTATCAAGTCGGTCGCTCTTATGGTTTTGACCTGAGCAAAGAAGATGATCAGGAAATCGTCCAGCATATCTTTAGACAGATCGACCTGAGCCTGATTGCAGAAAAGCAAACCTTGTTATTGGGTTTAAAAGCGTTAAGTAATACCCTTAAAACTCATGATATCTCCCAGCTACAAGCCATGCTAGGTTCTGATAATGATGTCAGTGCCATCAAGCAATGGTTAAGTCGTCATGAGGGAGAGGCTAAATGGGAATGGATGAATCATCTGCCAAAAATTTCGATTCTGGAGCGATTAGCCAAACTGACGCCTCTGGCGAGTGCTGGTATTGGGGCTGTATATAGCCATCGTTTTGTTGAGGATGTAAATCAGAAAGCTCAGGAAGCATTCTCGCATGCACGCCAATACCTGATTCAGCATCAGGATTCGCAATTGTCTCCTTATGCTGCCTATGAAAAAGCAGTTAGTTTGTTGCAACAGGCAACTCCGAAACTCTTAAATGGTGCCTCTCACGAAGTTGAGCTTCCGAAAGATAAGCCGATCATGGATAAAGATATTGCGATTGAGGGAAATAACACGATTACCCAGGTCAAGCTGGTCAAAAAAGAGCAGAATGATTTGAGCTCTGAAGAAGCAGAAGTGAAGAAAGATGAAAAGGTGAGTGAAGGGCTGGAGGCGCTTAACGATGAGTTGGTTGAACCCGCGGGAGATAAGCAGTCGCAACAACCGGCTTTAACCAAAACTTCATTTGACCCAGAAATCGAAGCTGAACTGCATCCAGAAGCTGCTGACGAGGCAGAAGCTGCTACAGAGACTTCACAGCAGGGTGGAGAGGATCAAGAAAATTCGGAAACTGAATCTGAAGCTCAAGACGTGACTAAAAAAGCCGGTAAAAATTCAAAAAAATAAGCGAATTTTGAAGGTAAATAAAAGCAAGCAAATGTCGTGAGAAACGGCATTTGCTTGGCTTGAGTAGGTTGACCAATTTTGCATCTTGAATTACAATTGCATGCCCTCAAAAAAGTAGTAGTTTTTTGGGGCTTTTTATTAACGGGAGAATTGCCAAATGGCAACAACAAATCAGTTGATCCGCAAGGGTCGTACGACTTTAGTTGAAAAATCTAAAGTTCCTGCGTTGAAGGCTTGTCCACAGCGCCGTGGTGTTTGTACACGTGTTTACACAACTACACCTAAAAAACCTAACTCAGCAATGCGTAAAGTTTGCCGTGTTCGCTTAACTTCAGGTTTCGAAGTTTCTAGCTACATCGGTGGTGAAGGCCATAACCTACAAGAGCACAGTGTTGTTCTTATCCGTGGTGGTCGTGTTAAAGACTTACCAGGTGTACGTTACCATACCGTTCGTGGTTCTTTAGACTGTGCTGGTGTTAAAGATCGTAACCAGTCTCGTTCTAAATACGGTACTAAACGTCCTAAGAAATAATTCGTTAAGAATTAAATTTTAAGAACGTAGAACCGCAATCCTTTATCGTCTCGCTTGTCTGATTTCTGCATTAATTTTGTGAAAATTCCAAGCGACGTATAGTAAGGCCAGCGAGTAGTACATGACACTTTGTACTCATGCTGGATAAACCTGAAGTGTCATCTTTATAGGTAGTTTAAAATGCCAAGACGTCGCGTAGTCGCTGCTCGTGAAATCCTTCCGGATCCTAAGTTCAGCAGCCAAACAATCGCTAAATTCATGAACCACGTAATGCAAGATGGTAAAAAATCTATTGCTGAAAGTATCGTTTACGGTGCTTTAGACCGCGTTCAAGAAAAATCTAAAGTAGACCCAGTTGAATTTTTCGAGACTACTCTTGAAAAAGTTCGTCCTATGGTCGAAGTAAAAGCACGCCGTGTTGGTGGTGCTACATACCAAGTTCCTATGGAAGTACGCCCATCCCGTCGTACTGCTCTAGCGATGCGTTGGTTAGTAGATGCTGCTGCTAAGCGTTCTGAAAAAACTATGGCTTTACGTCTTGCTGGCGAGTTGCTTGATGCATCTGAAGGCAAAGGCGCTGCGGTTAAGAAACGTGAAGATGTGCACCGTATGGCTGAAGCCAACAAAGCATTCTCTCACTACCGTTTCTAAGCAGATAAAACAGGCCCTATTCAGGAGGGTGGTAAGACCGTCATGGTTTTGTCACCAAAGCGCTTTAAGTTGCTATGCAGCTTAAAGCGTCCTGTTTTAAACAACAAAATTTAGGAATGCTAGAAATCATGGCACGTCAAACCCCAATTTCTCGTTACCGTAACATTGGTATTTCTGCGCACATCGACGCAGGTAAGACAACCACTTCTGAACGTATTTTGTTCTACACAGGTGAGAGCCATAAGCTTGGTGAAACTCACGAAGGTTCGGCAACTACGGACTGGATGGAACAAGAGCAAGAACGCGGTATTACCATTACCTCAGCAGCTGTAACATGCTTCTGGAAAGGTATGGGCAACCAGTTCGAACAACACCGTATTAACGTAATTGACACCCCGGGACACGTTGACTTCACGATCGAAGTTGAGCGTTCTATGCGTGTTCTTGACGGTGCGTGCATGGTTTACTGTGCTGTAGGTGGTGTTCAGCCGCAGTCAGAAACTGTATGGCGTCAAGCAAATAAATATAAAGTTCCACGTATTGCGTTCGTTAACAAAATGGACCGTACTGGCGCGAACTTCTTCCGTGCAGTTGAACAAGTTAAAACACGTCTTGGCGGTAATCCAGTGCCAATCGTTGTTCCAATTGGTGCAGAAGAAAACTTCCAGGGTGTTGTTGACCTAATCGAAATGAAAGCGATTATCTGGGATGAAGCATCTCAAGGTATGAAGTTCGAATATGGCGAAATCCCTGCTGAATTACTTGAGCTAGCTCAGGAATGGCGTACTAACATGGTTGAAGCTGCTGCGGAAGCATCAGAAGAACTCATGGACAAGTACCTAGAAGGCGAAGAGCTTACTAAAGAAGAAATCGTTGGCGGTATCCGTAAGCGTACATTAGCGAACGAAATCCAACCAATGCTTTGTGGTTCAGCATTCAAAAACAAAGGTGTTCAACGTATGTTGGACGCAGTAATTGAATTCTTGCCAGCACCGACTGACGTTGAAGCGATCAAGGGTATCCTTGATGACAAAGCTGAGTCTGAAGGTTCTCGTGAAGCATCTGACGAAGCACCGTTTGCTGCGTTAGCGTTCAAAATCATGAACGACAAATTCGTTGGTAACTTAACGTTCGTACGTGTTTATTCTGGTGTTCTTAAAGCGGGTAGCCCGTGTTATAACCCAGTAAAAATGAAGCGTGAGCGTGTTGGCCGTATCGTACAGATGCACGCAAACGATCGTCATGACATCGAAGAAATTCGTGCGGGCGATATCGCGGCATGTGTAGGTCTTAAAGACACGACTACTGGTGATACATTATGTGATGAAAATCACATCATTACACTAGAGCGTATGGAATTCCCAGAGCCAGTAATTGCACTTGCAGTTGAGCCTAAAACTAAAGCTGACCAAGAAAAAATGTCAGTTGCTTTAGGTCGCTTGGCGAAAGAAGATCCATCATTCCGCGTTCGTACAGACGAAGAATCTGGTCAAACGATTATTGCTGGTATGGGTGAGCTTCACCTTGACATCATTGTTGATCGTATGAAGCGTGAATTCGGTGTTGAAGCGAACATTGGTAAGCCAATGGTTTCTTACCGTGAAACGATCAAAAAGTCTGTTGAGCAAGAAGGTAAATTCGTACGTCAAACAGGTGGTAAAGGTAAATTCGGTCACGTATACGTACGTTTAGAACCGATGGATCCTGAATCTGAAAAAGATTACGAATTCGTTGAAGAAGTTGTAGGTGGTGTTGTACCTAAAGAATTCTTCGGCGCGGTTGACAAAGGTATTCAAGAACGTATGAAGAATGGCGTTTTGGCTGGCTACCCAGTAGTTGGCATTAAAGCGACATTGTTCGACGGTTCTTACCATGACGTCGACTCTGACGAATTGTCGTTCAAAATGGCGGGTTCTTATGCCTTCCGTGATGGTTTCATGAAAGCGGATCCTATCCTTCTTGAACCGATCATGAAAGTTGAAGTAGAAACTCCAGAAGACTACATGGGCGATATCATGGGTGACTTAAACCGTCGTCGTGGTATGGTTCAGGGTATGGACGATCTTCCTGGTGGTACTAAAGCCATTCGTGCTGAAGTTCCATTGGCTGAGATGTTTGGTTACGCAACTCATATGCGTTCTATGTCTCAAGGTCGTGCGACTTACTCTATGGAATTTGCTAAATATGCTGAAACTCCACGTAACGTGGCTGAAGGCATCATTTCTAAGTTCCAATCTGGCGGTAAAAAAGGTGACGACGAGTAATCTTTCGATTACTATAAGCCCAAACTAATTCATAGTTAAACCCAAGTGCTCATGCAGTGATCCTGCATGAGTAGTTTAAAAAGGAAGATCTCATGGCTAAGGCTAAGTTTGAACGTAATAAGCCACACGTTAACGTGGGCACAATTGGTCACGTTGACCATGGTAAAACAACTTTAACAGCTGCAATTGCAACTGTATGTGCGAAGAAATTCGGTGGCGAAGCGAAAGACTACGCTGCAATCGACTCTGCACCAGAAGAAAAAGCACGTGGTATTACAATTAATACTTCACACGTAGAATACGACTCTCCAACTCGTCACTACGCTCACGTAGACTGCCCGGGCCACGCCGATTATGTTAAAAACATGATTACTGGTGCTGCTCAGATGGACGGCGCGATCCTTGTATGTGCTGCGACTGATGGTCCTATGCCACAGACTCGTGAACACATCCTGCTTTCTCGTCAGGTAGGTGTACCTTACATCGTTGTATTCTTGAACAAATGCGACCTTGTAGACGATGAAGAGCTTCTTGAGCTAGTTGAAATGGAAGTTCGTGAACTTCTTTCTACTTACGACTTCCCGGGTGATGACACTCCAGTGATCCGTGGTTCTGCTCTTCTTGCGCTTAACGGTGATGACAGCCAATACGGCGAGCCAGCGGTAGTTGCGCTTGTTGAAGCACTTGACTCTTACATTCCAGAGCCAGAGCGTGCAATTGACCTTCCATTCCTTATGCCAATTGAAGACGTATTCTCAATCTCTGGTCGTGGTACAGTAGTAACTGGCCGTGTAGAGACTGGTATCGTTAAAGTAGGTGAGTCTGTAGAAATCGTTGGTATCCGTGATACTCAAACTACTACAGTAACTGGCGTAGAGATGTTCCGTAAACTTCTTGACGAAGGTCGTGCGGGCGAGAACTGTGGTGTTCTTCTTCGTGGTACTAAGCGTGAAGACGTACAACGTGGTCAAGTATTGACTAAACCAGGTGCGATCAAGCCACACACTAAATTCGATGCGGAAGTATACGTACTTTCTAAAGAAGAAGGTGGTCGTCACACTCCATTCCTTAACGGTTACCGTCCACAGTTCTACTTCCGTACTACGGACGTAACTGGTGCGATCGCGCTTAAAGAAGGCGTGGAAATGGTTATGCCTGGTGACAACGTTGAGATGTCAGTAGAGCTAATCCACCCGATCGCAATGGACCCAGGTCTACGTTTTGCGATCCGTGAAGGCGGTCGTACAGTTGGTGCTGGTGTAGTTGCTAAAGTAACTGCATAATCGCTGATTGTGTAAGAAAAGCGCCTCTTTGAGGCGCTTTTTTTTGATTCAAACTTTTTATAAAACTAAAAATAGATTGTCGGACAATGATTTTAAAAGCTGTCCTTATCTGATATTGGCTTGACCTAAACTGCACTTATGTAAAAAAAATTACCACGTAATATACAGATAAGAATATGAATATTACATTTTCGGGCCTGGATTGGCCCGATGGGAGTGGTCACATGAATGCGAAAGTAAATATTACCAATCGTGCGGGTGCAAGTTTTCCAGTTCGTCGTATGAACTTTGATTTTGATGCTGTACCGGAATATTGGATGAATGGTTCAGCAGGTCTCACTCATTTTATGACGGCATTATCTGCGCTATTTCCAGCAGGTGAAAAGTTTTTTATAGATTCAGTCCGTGCGGTACGTAAACATCCTGCGATTGCCAATAATGAAGCATTACAAAAAGAAATTTCCGCTTTTATTGGTCAGGAAGCGATGCATACTCACGAGCATATCGGCTTTAATGCATCTGCACAAAAACATGGGCATGATGTCGAGACGCTTGATCGTTATATCGATAAAGTCATTCAAACGACACGTAAAGTCATGGCTAAACTGGGTAAGCCTGTGGGAATTACCCAAGAAATGGTAGATTTGACTGCAACCACGGCACTTGAGCATTTCACTGCAACCATTGCCTCACAGCTTTTGACCAATAGCCACATTCAGGAATTGATGACAGATGAAACCATGAAAACCATGTGGTTATGGCACGCCATCGAGGAAAATGAACATAAGGCAGTGGCTTATGATGTCTTCGAAGGGGTTTTTGGCAAAGGATTAAAAGCCTATACACTGCGTACTTCATCCTTGGTCATCGCAATGGCAACCTTATTTGTGGTGCAAAGCTATTTCCTCGCCCGTTTGCTTAAACAGGATCAGCAGTTTAATCTTGAGTCCTTAAAAGCCATTTATACCTATGCCTATAGTCCTTCTAAAGGTGTCATTACGGGTATGGCGAAAGAAATGCTGATGTATTTTAAACCGGGATTCCATCCGAATGATCATTATACAGATCAACTGTTGGCGACCTGGAAAGCCAAATTGGGTTTGTGACAGAACTGAAGATTGGAGAGCGACTAAAATCGCTCTTTTTTTTGCTCGATTTTTTGGATGAAGTTTCTATAATGCGGAGGTTGATTCTATATAAGATGAACGAAGATGATTCGTTTAATGCAAGCAGCGGATGTAGAAGTCGTTGCAAAGATTGAAAAATCAGTTCAATCACATCCCTGGACTTTAAAACAGTTCGAAGATGCTGTAACGGCTTATCAAAGTACCGTGATTGAAGTGCAAGGGCAGGTGGCCGGATTTTGTATTTTACAACCAGTGCTGGATGAAGCCAATTTATTGCTCATGGCAATTGATCCGGCACAGCAAGGTCAGGGCTTGGGCTATCAGTTGCTGGAGGCTTCAGTGGCGATGCTAAAAAATAATCCGGTGCAGATTTTCCTGGAAGTGCGCGAGAGTAATCTGGCTGCGATCAAGCTGTATGAAAAATCAGGCTTTCATCAGATTGATCTGCGCAAGAATTATTATCCTAACAGTAACGGAAGCCGTGAACATGCCATCATTATGGTGAAAGCATGTACGGATGATTTTGCCAGTCTGTTTAAATAATACAAACTGACGACCTTATTTAATAATCTGGTGATTCCATCCGCTGGGTAAGGTCGTCATTAATGAGTTTCCCAAGTGCTGAATCTCCGTGGCACTCAGGGCATGATTTAAACGTCGCCATTGTCCATCGATCAAGAGTTCCAGTGGCAGATACTGAGATTTGTAATTCATCTTGCTAGAATGCGGTACCCAATAACCCAGATAGATAAATTGCAAGCCCAGCTTTTGTGCATGTTCAATCTGTTTCAAGATCGCAAAAGCACCGAGTGAGCGGCGATTTTCATCCGGATCAAAGAAGGTATAGACGGCAGAGATGCCATCATCCAGCAGATCGCAGGTTGAAACACTGATTAGACGCTCACCTTGCCATAACTCTAGAAAGAAGCTGTCGGTACAGCTTTGTAATAAAAATTTTTCGAACTGATCCCGAGTGGGTGGGAACATATCGCCATCTGCGTGGCGTTCATTGATATAGCGTTCATACAGCGCATAATGCAGGTCACCGGCGTGCTCTGGACTGGTAATTTTCATCACCAGATCCTGATTCCGTTTCCCGGCTTTTTTTTGTGAACTGTTCATGCGGAATTCAGCAACGGGTACACGCGAAGACAGACATTGACGACACAGATGACATTCGGGGCGATAGACGAAATCACCACTGCGGCGGAAACCGGTACGTGACAGTTCCGATAAAGTTACGACATCAATACGATGTGAAGGATCCAGAAAAACCATGCGCGCTGACTTGTTGGGCAAATAGCTACAATCATGCGGCGGCGTAATATAGTACTGTAAATCGTTCAGTAGGGCCTTTGGCTGATAAGAGTTCATAACAACTACCCTCTGTTATTTTCATTCACTTAAGCGCGCGTTTTGCGCTATTGTTTTACTTGAAAATACACCTTCCTGATACTTTTTCCAATCGATAGCAGGCTTTTTTACAATATCTTGTAAAGAATTAAGATAGGCTTGGCGAGAAAGTGTGCATGCACCCAGGCTTAACAGGTGATTGTTGACCAGTTGGCAGTCGATCCAGGGTAGTTTATTTTCCTGTCCAATCAGCATTAAAGTGTAGAAAGCCATTTTAGAAACATCGGTTTGCGTACTAAACATGGATTCACCAAAACAGCCTTGACCAATGGTCACACCATAAAGTCCACCGACGACGCGATCTTCATCCCAGACCTCAATGCTATAGCCATATCCTGCGTCGAACATGTCGCAATAGCCTGCGATAATATCTTCACTGATCCAGGTGTCGTCTGCATAAGCACGAGGCAATGAACAGGAACGAATCACTCTTTCAAAAGCATGATTGACCGTAATTTTATAATCCTGCTTTTTCATATTACGTAGCAGGGATTTGCTCGGATGATAATCTTCGGGGCGAATAATGCAGCGTGGTTCCGGACTCCACCAGCAAATCGGATCACCTTCTGAAAACCATGGAAATAATCCATGTGTATAGGCTTCATAAAGTGTAGAAGGGGAGAGGTCGGCACCAATACAAATCAGTCCTTCACCTTCAGGATCAACCTCGACTGGATTGGGAAAAATGAATTCTGAGGGAGGAAGTAAAGACATGGCAGACCCGACATAAATCTATGGATAAATCATCATCTCATTCTAGCAATAAAAAAGCCGCCCATAATGGACGGCGTTTTTATTCTTGCTGCTTAGTCTAGTTTACCCATCGCATCAAGATATTTTTCCGCATCCAGTGCAGCCATACAGCCTGAACCCGCAGAAGTAATCGCCTGACGATAAATACTGTCTGCAATATCACCGGCTGCGAATACACCCGGTACCGACGTTTGTGTTGCATTACCTGCAGTACCGCTTTGCACCTGGATATAGCCGTCACGAAGTTCTAACTGGCCTTCGAACATGGTGCTATTTGGCTTGTGACCAATCGCCACAAACATACCCGTCACATCAATGTTTTGAGTAGAGTCATCTTGCGTTGATTTAATACGAACTGAGGTCACACCAGATTGTGCATCACCGAGTACTTCATCGACCTGATGGTTCCAGATAATGCTGATCTTGCCTTCTTTTTCTTTGGCAAATAAATGATCTTGCAAGATTTTTTCGGAACGTAAGGAATCACGACGGTGAACCAGAGTCACGTGAGAAGCAATGTTAGATAAATACAACGCTTCTTCAACAGCAGTATTACCACCACCTACGACCATTACTTTCTGGTTTTTATAGAAGAAACCATCACAGGTTGCGCAAGCACTGACACCTTGACCCATATAGGCTGCTTCAGATTCCAGACCGAGGTATTGGGCAGTTGCACCGGTACAGATGATCAGAGCATCACAGGTGAATTCTTCCATATCGCCTTTTAACACGAAGGGGCGCTGGCTAAGATCCACTTCATTGATATGGTCATACACGATTTCAGTGCCAAAACGCTCTGCATGTGCCTGCATACGTTCCATCAATGCTGGACCAGTCAAACCTTCGGGATCACCCGGCCAGTTATCGACGTCAGTCGTCGTGGTCAGCTGACCGCCCAGTTGCAAGCCTGCAATCAGGGTAGGTTTCAAGTTTGCACGCGCTGCATACACTGCTGCGCTATAGCCTGCAGGGCCAGAACCTAAAATAATCAGTCGTGAGTGACGTGCGCTCATCAGCTGTATCCTTTTTTATTTAGAAATTTATTGAATTATACGTGAAACTGTATAACAGTGGTGTGAGATTAAAGTCGATATTATTGATCATTGAAATCGATTTGGGCTATATAGCATAAGTAACATTGTGCTTGCACAATAGTGCATCTTTTTTCACAGAACAGGTGCATAATATGCATTTTATTGCGTCGCTTTTTTCAAGCATTGAAGCAAAAGAATATTCATGAAGAATTGGTTACAGGACAGTATATGACAGCGGTGTCGAGTGCCTATGCACAGCGCTTAGTAATGACATTATTTTTAGTCTCATTTGGGATTTATCTGTTTCTTGCAACAGTGACCTATACGCCATTTGATCCGGGGTGGATGCATATCTCTAGTGATACGCAGACCGTTTCGAATGCTAGTGGGGTAGCGGGTGCCTGGATTGCAGACCTTTTGTTTGGCTTTCTCGGTTGGGCAAGTCTGCTGATCCCTGTCTATCTGTTTATGGAGGCGATTCAGGTCTGGTGGCCGCGTAGCTTCCTGAACCGGCCATTTCGCTATGCTGCGCAATTCTTCCTGTTGCTGAGCACCTCAGCGCTTTTGTTTTTATTCTGGCAAGTTCCTGCTGATACGCTGGATAATTCTTCCGGCGGTATTATTGGCTATGAATTAGGCCAGAGTCTGGAACAATTGCTGACAGTCTATGGTGCAGCATTCTTCCTGCTGGTGCTTTGGGTGGTGTTATTTACCTTGGCTTTTGGGGTGAAGTGGAACAAGACCTGGAGCAGCCTCAAAGCAACGCCTGCTTATCTACAAGACCTGTTCTACCGTAATGTGCCTGAAGGCATGTCTGATTTTGATCGGACTGCACCTGTCGCCAAAAAAGAGCCAGTCATTAGTGCAAAAAAAGTAGCGGTTGCAGTAACACCTGCGCCTGAGCATCAACTGGTAGAAATAGATCCGGTGGTGCGCGATCAGGTGGCTGAACGCTTATTTGATGATTTTGCCGATAAAGAATCACAACAACCGCAGTTTTATGATGATCTTCCCGAAGCTGAGCAGCAGGCTCCTGAGCCAGTCGAGACATTTAAGCAAGTACAGCAAGTGCCTCAACAGCCGGATCGTGTGGTAGCCACAGGCGAGGTGTGGCGTGCCTTACATTCAAATGAAGATCAGCGGCATAAACAGGATATTGATGCCTTACTCAAAGCAGCCGAAGAAGAACAGCTTGATTCTCCAGTCTCACATATAGCTGCTCCACAATCTGTTGCAGCACAGACTCATGCTCATACCAGAACCGCATCGACTTCACATACAGGCCTGGACTGGGATGATGATGAAATCTTTGATGAACTTCTGGCTGCAGTTCCGCAAGGTAAAACTGCGACCGATGTGCATAGTCCATTCAATACAGCGTCAGCCGAAAAGACAGTAAGAATTGTGGAAGACATGACCAATGTTGCACCTGTCATGGCATCTATGGCGACTGCACATGTCGTGAAAAATAGCGCATTACAGGCCGATCTGGATGACCTGGGTGATTTGCTGATTGAAGAAGATGAGCCAAGCCCACCAGTACGTGCATCAAGCTATGCCCAATCTTCTGCATTTGTACAGGCACCAATTCAGCATCAGGGTATAGAGCAACCAGTATCTCCTCCTTCTGCAACTCATGCAGCAGTACGCGAAGCTTTATCTAAAGAAGAATTTGTAGAAGCCTGGCAAGAAACGGCTGGCAAGCCACAGGATGAAGACGAGTTTGATTTTGATGCGCCTTTAACTGATGCTTCAGGCCGTCCGATGTCACGTGCCATGCAGGTGGTTGAGCGCCGTAAAGATTTATCGCCGCTTCCAGGTCTGGATTTACTGGATGAAGTTGATCCCAATAAAAAAGTGAATTTTACCGAAGAGCAGCTGGCACGTTTATCTGAACTTCTTGAAATCAAGTTGCAAGAATTTAATGTCAAAGCCAAGGTGGTAGAAGCACAGCCAGGCCCAGTCGTAACACGTTTTGAACTGGATCTGGCGCCAGGGGTAAAAGCCTCTAAAGTGACGAATATTTCGCGTGATCTGGCACGTTCGATGTCGATGGCATCGGTGCGTGTGGTTGAGGTCATTCCGGGCAAGCCGTATATTGGAATTGAAGTACCGAACAGTACCCGTGAAATGGTCCGTTTAATTGAACTTTTAACTATTCCAGCTTTCACTGATCCGAATAGCATCCTCTCCATGGCAATGGGTAAGGATATTTCCGGTAATCCGGTGATTGCTGATCTGGGTAAAGCACCGCATATGCTGGTGGCAGGGACCACGGGTTCAGGTAAATCGGTGGCGGTGAACTCGATGATTTTATCGATGTTGCTGAAATATACCCCAGATGAATTGCGTTTAATTCTGATCGATCCGAAGCAGCTGGAACTGGCGAACTATAATGATATTCCGCATTTGTTGACGCCTGTAGTCACCGATATGAAAGATGCGGTCAGCGCATTGAACTGGTGTGTCAATGAGATGGAACGTCGTTATAAGCTGATGTCTTTCTTGAAAATCCGTAAACTAAGCGACTATAACCGCAAGGTGGAAGAGGCAATTGCCAATGGTGAAGACCTGATCGATCCAACCTGGAAAGCCAGCGATTCTGTTGTGGGTGAGCGTGCGCCGCGTTTGACGCCGTTGCCATCCATTGTGATTGTCGCGGATGAGTTCGCGGATATGATCATGCAGGTCGGTAAAAAAGCCGAAGAAATGATTACCCGTCTGGCACAAAAATCACGTGCGGCCGGTATTCACCTGTTGCTTGCGACCCAGCGTCCATCAGTAGATGTAATCACAGGCTTGATTAAGGCCAATATTCCGACACGTGTCGCATTACGGGTTAACTCCAAGATCGATTCGCGTACCATTCTGGATGCCGGCGGTGCAGAAGATTTACTTGGTCATGGTGACATGCTATTCCTCGGCCCGGGTAAAATTGAACCTGAACGTGTGCATGGTGCGTTTATTGCTGATGACGAAGTGAACCGGATCTGTGATGCATGGCGTGAACGTGGTTCACCAAACTATGTCGACGAGATCCTGACACCGTTTGATGAAGAGCCATCGGGTCGCGGTTTTGAAGATGGTGGCGACGGTGGATCAGACCGCGATGCACTGTATGACCAGTGTGTGGCATTTGTACTAGAAACCCGTAAGGCTTCCACTTCATCCTTACAGCGTAAATTCAGTCTGGGTTATAACCGTGCTGCACGGATCATTGACCAGATGGAAGAAAACGGCATTGTCAGCGGTATGGGTGCCAATGGTAAACGCGAGATTCTGGTTTAATTTCAGTCTACCTTCAATAAAAAAGCCTGCTTTTAAAGCAGGCTTTTTTATGTATTTTGACTCAGGCAAATTTTGCCAATACATCCAGAAACTCGGCACTTTGACGCGGGAAAGTGGCAATCACGTCATGAATCCGTTGTCCTTCCGGATTGGTTGCATTGACATCACGGCCATCAGCGACAAATTTCGTCAACAGGCGTTCATAATCAAATGGACGCATATGCTTGAAAGCATGATAGAGCACGTGAAAATCAGCATTAACACCTGCAGGAGGAAGCTGATTCAAGTAGGCAAATACACGCTCATCTGACCATTCTTCGTTAAAGGTCGCTGGTTGAGATAATGCCATCGCAATTTCCTTGATCTAATGTAGTTTTTTCGGCATGAAAAAAGGCAAAATATGAGACTAGATTAGCAAAGCACTGCTTTGCCTAGTCGCAAGACTTGAAGCTATGCTTCAAGTGGGCGGAATATAGCTAAACTACTATTTCTACCACTCTCATATTTTGCCTTGAATCAATTTACTTGACCAATCAAAAATCAGATTATCGTTCTTCAGGTAAATTGATATTCATTTCAAGCATTTCAATATTGGCTTCAGAACGAACCTGCATTTGAATATGCTGTTCATCGACACCGCGAACATAACGATTGACCACCTGCATGATTTCAGTCTTCATCTGGTCAATTTTGTCCTGGCTCAAGCGACGACCCAAGCCTTGTTCGGATGCAACGATCACCTTCAAACGGTCTTTAGCAGTCCGTGCGCTTGATGGCTTCTCCTCACCACTAAAAAGTTTACTCCAGAATCCTGCCATGTCTACGCTCCAAATAGTCGTGCTAACCAGCCCTTAGGTTTTACCTCAATATGACGGTAAGGACGCTCTTCACCAAGGAAACGCGCCACCAGGTCATCATAAGCCTGACCCGCTGAAGCCTCAGTGAAAAGAATCACTGGCTTACCTTCGTTTGATGCTTGTAAAACGCTTGGACACTCAGGAATAACACCTAGGGTCGGTACACGTAAAATATCCTTAGAAATATCGTCAATTGTCAGCATTTCCTGTTTATCGGCACGTTCCGGATTGAAACGGGTAATACACAGATGCTTACGGATGCGACCTTCGTTTTGTTCTACTTTTTTTGTTTTGCTATCGAGCATACCAATGATACGGTCAGAGTCACGGACTGAAGAAATTTCAGGGTTGGTCACAATGATCGCTTCATCCGCATGGTACATAGCCAGAATGGCACCACGCTCGATACCGGCAGGTGAATCACAAATAATATAGTCAAATTCCTGCGAAAGCTCATCCATTACACGTGCTACACCCTCATCGGTTAAGGCATCTTTATCACGTGTTTGGGAAGCAGGTAAAATATATAAATTCTCAATATCTTTATCGCGAATCAGTGCTTGTTGTAATCGTGCTTCGTTATTTAAAACATTCACAAAATCATAAACTACACGGCGTTCACAGCCCATAATCAAATCAAGGTTACGTAAACCTACATCAAAATCAATAACAACAGTTTTGTGACCACGTAGGGCTAAACCTGTTGCAAAAGATGCACTTGTTGTAGTTTTACCTACACCACCTTTGCCTGATGTTACGACAACAATTTTCGCCACCGAATCCACTCCTGTTATGGTTCAAATCCCCTGTTTAAAATGGGGTTTTTGGTGTTTATTTATACATTAAAATTGTAGAGCTTCAAATACAAGCTCTTGTTGATCATTCAAGTAAATATGCACTGATTTTTTGACCACATGCGGAGGAATGTCATCCGCTACGCAATAGGTGCCTGCGATCGAAATCAGTTCTGCTTCGAGGGTATGACAGAAAATGCGTGCTGCAGTATTACCACCCGCACCCGCAATGACACGGCCACGTGCGCTACCATAGACATGAATATTGCCCGAAGCAATCACTTCTGAACCACTGTTGATGCCGGCATTAATAATAATGTCGCCATTATGCTGCACAATACATTGGCCGGTACGCAGGATTTCATCATGATATGAGGTGATATGCGCAACGATCGGGGCAGCAGGGGCTTGATTATCATTCACCGCTGTAGGTTCTGGTTTAACTTCCACGACCTGTTCTTTGGTGGCTTTAATTTCTTCTAACTGGCGATCGGGCGGCAGAACCGGGAACTGAATGGCACGCGCCTGCTCGCCGAGTAAGCCTTCCGTGACAGCCATCGGCTGTATATCCAGGTCGATTAATAACTGAATCAGGGCAATCAATTCCTGTTCAACTGAACTTTCGATGACGGCCAAAGTGCCCGGTGGAAATGCAGCTTGTAATTTTGGGCTAAGTTGCTGGCGGATGGCATCATGATCATTGGTATCTAGACTAATGCGTATCGCATTGACCATTCTGCCTTTTATCCGTATATCAGCCATAATTTTTCCTTAAATACTTCTGACGTGCTGGTTTTGTGTCGAAGCAATGTTGTAAATAGTGCAAATCCTAGAACAAATTGCAGTAATTCTCTAGCGATCTCAGTTATTTTTTTATGCGAACAGAACCGGACGGATTGATCTGATTCTGTACTTTAAACTTTACTTATCTATTGAGCTCTGATTTTGCTCATGTTCTTCTAAAATCTGTTGCCACTGTTTGACTTTTACCTGTTTTCGGATTGCTTCAAGTGTTTCAAAAACAGCCGATTCGACCAATTTATCAATATGTGGATTATGTTCAATCTGAATCTGGCTGATTTTATCTGAAATTAGGGTAAAAGTAGGATTTTCTTTTTGACCTGTGTGGGTAAATGGTTCAATCAGTCCTTGCGTGATATTTTCCCCCAAGCGTTGACCGATACTTTGAATTTGCTGTTCAATCCGGCTGCCCACAATTGGAATCAAACGTAATAATTGGGTCAGTTCTGGGGTATCTTCAATCGCCTGATTGACCACTTGCCCTACATTTTTAGCGATCATGGAACGTTGTGACTGTAATTCCTTACCCAAAGATTCCTGCAAGATATCTGCCAAAGCAATCGCCAGTAATTTACGGTGATGTTCCACCAAATCATCAATTAACTGTTTATGTGATGTACTCGTGGTCAGTTCACGCTTAATACCGTCCAGTACGGTCAGGACCACCCGGCTGGAAAGCTCTTCCATCAGCATATTGTAATAAAAGTTGCCTTGGCGATACCAGCGATTGGGAATTACTTTATAACCATGGCTATGCAGATTGTAGCCAATCGCAACCGCACGCAGCAGGCGTAGGAAACGTAGCTGAGGGATAATGGATAAAATTTCATACCAGTGCACAAAAGGGAAGAACCACCAGCGTCGATGATGACGCAGGACAATCGCGATGACCCAGCGTGCCAGTAATTCACAGACCAAAAAGGTGGTAAACCAGCCCTCGGTAATGATCACCCAAGGGCGTAAATCACTTTTATAAAACTGCAAGATTTCCGGTAAACGAATGAAGTCAAACAACCACTGCCCAAAATCGCTCATTAAAATGGCGTTAGCACTGAGACAGAACAGATTGATGATGATCAGAACCATCATGAAAACATCGTAAATCAGTGCAATTTTCCAGCCCCAGGTTCCTTTACGAACAAATTTAAATGAGCTGGACGTAATGTCCGGGTTGTCGTTCTTCATAATTACTCGGTTATAGATCCGACCGGGGCTTGGGCAAATTTCTGCTGCATTTGTGCGATGAGCTGATCTTTTTCAGTCCAGATTTGATCAATCCATTTTTGAAAACGTGCACGATATTCAGCATCATCTTCATAATTGCCGCCCAGTACCCAGTCTGGAATATCAATTTTTCTTAAATTTACCGCAATACGTGGCACTTCACCTAACCAAAATTCACCATAGCCCGGAATACCGTCAGGATAAACAATGGTCATGTCGACCAGCGCATCAATTTTATCGCCGAGAATACTGATCGCCAATGCCAGACCACCGGCTTTAGGTTTCAGTAAATGTGTATAGGGCGACTGCTGCTGATCATGCTTTTCCTGGGTAAAGCGGGTGCCTTCCAGATAATTTAACAGGGTAAAAGGCTGACTGATCAGCTGTTCACAAGATTTGCGTGCTTCTTCCATATCCCGGTATTTCAGTGCAGGATTTTTGGCAATCTGTTCCTTGCTATGCCGTTTCATCATCGGGAAGCCCAAAATTTTAAAGGCCTGACCAACAAAAGGAATAAAAATAAGTTCCCATTTGGTAAAGAAACGCGTCAGTGGCATACGGGTAAGACCGAAGTACTGGTTGACGGTGGTATCGACCCAGCTCTGATGATTACAGGTCATCAAATAACGGCCCTGCATATTCAAATCCAGTGATTCATCTACGCTGATTTGCCATTGGGTATTTTTTAAAACATGCTCAATCAGCCAGTTATTGACCCCTAACCAGCTGTTGGTAATCTTGATATTGGTTTCATCCACTTTTGCGGATTTTTTAAAAATTTTGGTTAAACCCAAGGCCAGCACCGGGGGGCCATGAAAAAAAGTACTGCCAGTCATGACTGAAGTGACCGTCAGGCCACGTGCCAGTTTTTTTAAAGTCGGTTGCTTGTTGCTATTCGATGACATATCCAAACAGTCCCCAGAGATTAATCACTTAAATTTTTTCATATTTTGAGTAATATAGAGACAGTTAGGCAAATAAAAAAGCCTAAACAGGAAACTATGAAGATATTGTGACGAACTACTTGGTTTTAGTTACATATAAACATTACAAAATATTACTAAACGATTTATTATTAACAAAAATTCAATGGTTAGCCCATTCAATTTAAATCATTATCTCGCTTAACAACAAAGCATACAATAAGGAGTCATGCGATGCGTGCACTAGTCATTTCAGCAGCTGTAGCAGGGGCCGTAGCACTTACAGGTTGTCAATCAACTGGTAATAACATCGGTGGTGTGGAATATGATAAAGCTGCTCTAGGTACTTTAATTGGTGCTGCAGCAGGTTACGGTGTTTCTAAAGGCAATGCGAATACCAGCCGTCAAAATAACCGTGCAGCAGCGATTGGTGCTGTTGTTGGTGGTGCAGCGGGTGTGTATCTTGATAACAAAGAGAAAAAATTACGTCAAGCAACAGCGGGTACGGGCGTAGACGTTAACCGTAATGCAGATGGTTCGATTAACCTTGTGATGCCAGGCAGCATTACATTTGATACCAACAAATCAAATATCAAACCAAACTTCTATGGCACTTTAAACAAAGTGGCGCAAGTATTAACTGAAGATAACAAGAGCGGTATCCTTGTAACTGGTTATACCGACAGCACGGGTAATGACTCAATTAACTTGCCATTGTCTCAAGCACGCGCAAATTCTGTAGCGACTTATTTGGCTGGTCAAGGTGTTGTACGTTCACGTATTAATGCTCAAGGTTTAGGTTCAGCGAACCCGATTGCAGACAACACAACTGCTGCGGGTAAAGAACAAAACCGTCGTGTAGAAATCGCGGTATATGCAGTTCAATAATTCTTGAACGCTTAAGAAAAACCACCTTCGGGTGGTTTTTTTATATCTGAACATTGACCTGATTAATCGTATTTTAAATTAGGCAACTGGGGCAGAGATGACTATAATCGGAGCCGAATCTAGAAGAGGAAGCCATATGTCACTCGCCAGTCAGTTAAATGACAAGCAACTTGAAGCCATGAAATACACTCAAGGACCCTTGTTAGTACTTGCAGGAGCGGGTTCAGGCAAGACTTCAGTAATCACGCGAAAAATCGCATATTTAGTCAAGCATTGCGGGATTCCTGCACATCGTATAACTGCGATGACCTTTACCAACAAAGCGGCACGTGAGATGAAAGAGCGTGTCAGTAAATTATTGACGCGTGAAGAAAGTAAAGGGGTTTCAGTTTCGACTTTCCATACTTTTGGCCTGAATATGCTGCGCCTGGAGTTGAAACATACCCCACTGAAAAATAATTTCTCGATTCTGGATGCTGACGACTGTAAACGCATTCTGATGGATCTGATGCAGCGTGACAATTTATCCGGTGCAGAAAGCAAAGAACTGATTGCCAAAGCCATGAAAATGATCTCGGACTGGAAAAATGATCTGATTCCACCCGAGCAGGCACATACTACCTGTGAAACTGCCGAAGATGTGCAGTTTGCGCATTTATATCAATTATATGAACGTAATTTGCGTGCCTATAACGCCGTGGATTTTGATGACCTGATTGTGATGCCAACGCGCTTGCTGCAGGAAAATGCCGAAGTTCGTGACAAATGGCAAAATCGCGTGCGTTATTTGCTGGTCGATGAATATCAGGATACCAATACGGCGCAGTATATTCTGGTGAAATTACTGGTTGGCGTGATGGGACAGTTCACCGCCGTAGGCGATGATGACCAGTCGATTTATGCCTGGCGTGGTGCTAAACCGGAAAATATGGCCTTGCTGCAGCAGGATTTTCCTAATTTAAAAGTGATTAAACTGGAACAGAACTATCGTTCGACCAGTCGTATTCTCAAAGCAGCCAACACCGTGATTGGTAATAATCCGCATATTTTTGATAAAAAGCTTTGGTCGGACAAAGGCCATGGTGAAGTGATCCGTGTGATTACCTGCCGCAATGATGATGATGAAGCAGAACGCGTGGTTAAAGACCTGATCACGCATAAATTGATGAACGGTAAAAGCTGGAAAGATTATGCGGTGTTGTACCGCGGCAATTTCCAGGCGCGTATTTTAGAAACCCATCTGCGCCAGATGCAGATTCCGTATAAATTATCTGGCGGACAGTCCTTCTTCGCACGTGCCGAAATCAAGGACATGATGAGCTATTTACGCTTGATCATTAACCCTGAAGATGACAGTGCATTTTTACGAATTATCAATACGCCAAAACGAGCAATTGGTCCGGTAACGCTGGAAAAGCTCGGTCTATTTGCTCAGGAAAATAATCTGTCGCTTCTGGCTGCGGCTGCGGATCAGCGTCTGACCATGGCGATTCCGAAAAAGGCCACGACTCAATTGGCTGAGTTTGCCGATTTTATTGAGGGTTTTACCCGCAATTTACTGGATGATGATGAACCAGTGCCAATTATCCGCCAGATGATGATTGAAGCCGGTTATATCGATTACATCAAGGAAACTGCAGCCACACCAGCGCAGGAAAAGACCAAGCTCGACAATATCGAAGTGCTCTACAGTAGTATTCAAAGCCTGATTAACCGCGCTGAAGATGTTGATGAAAAAAATATTGAAAGTGTGATTCGTAAAATGGTGCTGCTGGACATGCTCGAGCAGCAGCAGGAAGAAGAGGACACCGATAAAGTCAATTTATTGACTTTGCATGCGTCTAAAGGTCTGGAATTTCCTTATGTCTATCTGATCGGGCTGGAAGAAGAAATTCTGCCACATAAAAACTCGATCGCTGCAGAAACGGTCGAAGAGGAACGCCGTCTGATGTATGTGGGGATTACCCGTGCACGTCAGGGACTGACCATTACTCTGGCAGAACAGCGCAAGGCCGGTGGGCAGATGAAGCAGATGACCCCAAGCCGTTTTCTGGATGAATTACCAGAAGATGAGCTGGAATGGTTAGGTCGTAAGAAAAAGCTGGCAGGCAACATCGATCCCAAATTACAAGCCCAACATTATCTGGATAATTTGCGTAATCTTATCAAACGATAAGGCGCAAGGCTTGCTCTTATTTTAAATGAAACAACAGGAATGAATACATGAAAGTTCAGGTGAAAGTCCTTGACTCGCGTCTTGGTCAGGAATTGCCATTACCGACTTATGCTACGACAGGTTCAGCGGGGCTGGATTTGCGTGCGTGTGTTACAGAAACTACGATCATTGAACCAGGCCAGACTGTTTTGGTAAAAACTGGTTTAGCAATCTATATTGAAGATCCTGCATTTGCTGGTCTGATTTTGCCACGTTCGGGTTTGGGGCATAAACACGGGATCGTGTTGGGTAACCTGGTGGGTTTAATCGATTCTGATTATCAGGGTGAATTGATGGTATCTGTGTGGAATCGTAGCCAGACGGCTTTCAGCTTAGAGCCAGGTGAACGTTTGGCGCAGTATGTCTTGGTTCCTGTGATGCAGGCTGAATTCGATCTGGTGAATGAATTCGAAGCCACTGAACGCGGTGTTGGCGGTTTTGGTCATACGGGTAAAAACTAAGTTTTAATAATGGCTTACATTCATTAACTGGATGTAAGTCATTATTAGTTGATTAGATTCAATATTAAAAAAATGAGTGGGTTGAAATATATTTAAAAATAAAACCTTATTTTCTGGCCAAATAGAGTTCTTTAAATCTAAAATTGATGTAGTGATCAAATATCTAATCAGATGAAACTCAAAATAAATATAATTAAATAATCATTGTTTAATTAGGGTGTGTTGACACTTTTAGCTTAAAAAAAATAGCGAAGTAGTAAAATCAAATCGCCAAACCCAATTTTACTATTCGCTATGCCTCGTACCATGCTGACAGATCAACACTGGCAAAAGTTGAAAGTTATTCTGCGTAATTTATCCATTCAC
>NZ_VPEO01000111.1:0-2061 GCF_013417155.1 Acinetobacter sp. YH16052
GGCTTATTTTAAAATAATAGTAGTGAAGATTTTCTAAAATTAACATAATACACCTTATACGAAACGTCCAAAAAATTTCCTTTTAAAACAATGTTTTATATCTGTAAAAACAGCCTAAGCACGCTCTCTTAGGCTGTTTTATCAATCTTTCATGTTCCACGATCGATAAGTAAGCAATATTTCAAAAGTTTATTTAATAAAAATTTAAAGCATTAACTTATGTAAATTAAGTAACTTACGTAAGTTACTTAATTTTATCTAATACGATTTTTTGCAGTTCTTCAGCAGATAGTTTTTCTAGTTGACTAATAGCAGCTTTTAAAATGATAGAACGATTGGCCTTAGCAACTCTACAATTTACCAAAAGAGTATCTATTTGATGATTGACATCTTCAGTTAAAGAGAAGGTGTATCTTTTATAAGTTTGCTGTGTTGGCTCTATTTTCTTAACACGTTTGGTTGCACCCTGAATAAAGTCCTCGATTTTTTCTTCGTTTAAACTTTGCTCAGATTTTTTTAAGCCTTTAAGTGCCATTAAAGATCTCCTAAAAACTCTTTAGCAATTTGTTCAATTTCTTGTTTAGCTTTTTCATCAGATGACATTTCAAAGACAGATAATCCATTTTCATCAGCATCATCATAGATATTTCGATTACACGTAAAATTGTTAAGTGGAATCAAATCAAAAGATTCACATGCTTCTTTAGCGTCTAATATTCTTTGAAACTGACTTGGTAAAGTTGGACATTGAGTAATAACTGCTCGAGTATAAAGCTCTGGATTTACAGCTTTGGCTAATCGGATCAACTTTTCAACATGAACCAATGTTTTTAGATCACGTCTTTTAGGACGAAATGGCAATAACATATGAGTTGCAATAGTCATTGCTGAACGTAAAGCCTCAGAATCTTGACCACCTGCATCGATAATAATGTCTTGATAGCGTTTAGACAGGTCTAATAATATTTGACGGATATTCCCAGCAGCTTGTACTGAAGGAATACTTTCTACTTTATTGTTGTCATCACGTTCTTTAATCCAATCAGTAGTAGTACCTTGTGGATCAGCATCCAATAATAAAATATCTCTCTTTTTCGCTTGTAAATACACAGCTAAATTTTGGGCGAGGCAACTTTTACCGGACCCTCCTTTTTCACCACCAACTAAAATTATCATCTTGATTATTTAACTTACGTAACTTATTTAAAATTCATTATATAAAGTTTTCTATTTAGATCAATAGTTTATAAATAATAAGATTATTTAACTTGCGCAACTTACGTAACTATCTTGATAATTTATTATTTTATATAGTTTTATTGATTGAAATTTTTTGTTGATTAGTTATATTCTTACAAAAGAAAGCCCCGATGATTTTCAAACTTGGCGGAATGGAATCAATCGAGGCTCGTATCTTTAACAACAATAAGGAGATGAATCCGTCTTGTGTTTGTTATAATCATATACCACAAATTTAGTATATGCAAAGAACAAAAGGCGGTTTACTAAAGTGTAAACCCATGAATTATACAAAAAGTCACTCGACACTGACTAAATTTAGAACGGAATTGGGGACACAGCAGCAACTCGATCTATTCGAGAGTCTACCAAATAAACCATATTGCATGGATGAGAAGCCTGGCTACATGCTCATCCGTACTAAATCCATCGCGGTTAAAAAGCCCTACATTCAGATAAATTCACCCCTGACCACAATTTACTTTGTCTTTGACGATGACAAAGAAGATGCCGCTTTATCCTGGTTTGATGCCGGTTTACCTAAACCCTTTTGGACTACTCAAAACCCTGTTAATGGTCATAGCCATCATTGCTACAAGCTGGAGATACCGCTTTGTACCAGCGACTTTTCCAGCATTAAGGCAATCAAGTATGCCCAGGCGGTTTACTATGCCTATGCGCTCAAAATGGGGGCAGATCGCAACTATTCTCACCTCATTACCAAGAACCCCTTACATCCTCAATGGCGAACCACGTTCTGGACAGAGCGGGCTTATTCCCTGGACTACCTAGCGGACTTTGTTGACCTACCTAAGCGGATTC
>NZ_VPEO01000112.1:0-2028 GCF_013417155.1 Acinetobacter sp. YH16052
TAGTTGTACGGCAACATTTTCGGAGCTACCTAAATGAATAGGAGCAATACTATTGTACGGTAACAAAAATGAAAGTCAAAGAGTAGAAGCGGGAGTGAGAGGCGGAGGGACGACAACGATTGCGACCGCTGATACACTGCCGACTTGTAGACTTGTGACAGACGGTAAAAAAACATGGGCTGTCGATGAAAATGGGAAGCCCCTTGGTAATACTACGGATAACTCCGCCATCCGCACACAGCAAGGCTTTCAGGCAATCAAAGAACGGTTTAAATTACTAGATTCAGCTCGAAAAATACTTAATGGGGAACGTACCCAACACTGTTTCTATAATCGTGTAGATAAAAATGATGGTGTAGGGGTCACATTTAATAAATTTCGTAATAAAGCCAATTATACGAACGTCATGCGCTGTGCAAATGCATGGGGCTGTCCTGTTTGTGCTGCAATTATTTCCGAACACCGTAAATGTGAAGTCAAAGATGCTATGGATTGGTGGCAGAAACAAGGCGGATCTGTATTACTTCTTACCCTTACTGTTCCTCATTATTCAGATACTGACATCAAACAACTAAAAAAAGACCTGAAAAAAGCATACTCAAAATTCTTTAAGGGTGTCCGTGCATCTAAAGATATGTTTGAGCGTTGGCAAATAAAACACTATATCTCATGCTTTGAAATTACCCACGGTGCAAATGGATTCCATCCCCATTATCACGTTTTATTATTTGTTCCTTACTCTTTAGGCAAAGAATCATTACCAGGTATTAAGCAGGATATGTACAACATCTGGAAAGATTGCTGTGAGAAATCAGGATTAGATACTCCAAGTGAAAAACACGGATTAGATTTACAAGGCGGAAATGAAGCAGGTAGTTATGTTGCAAAATGGGGCTTAGAGCATGAGATGACTAAGGGTCATATCAAAAAAGGAAAAGAAAATTCCCGCACCCCTTTTGATATTTTGAGAAGTTATTCAGATTCAGAAAATGAAACAGATGCCAATCTGTTCAAATTATATTATTTTGCTTTCAAAGGCACTCGCCAGTTGAATTGGTCGAAAGGTCTTAAAAAGTTGGTTAGTAAAGCAGAAGAAAAAACCGATCAGGAAATTGTAGACGATACCGACAACGTAGCGGAGCTGCTTTTTAAGCTAGATATTGAAATGTGGAATGCTGTTAGAAAACAGAAAAAACAGGGTGAATTACTAGTTGCTGTTGCAGAAGATCAGACACTTAAAAAACCGATGGAACTAATAAGGCAATGCTTACTTAATTATGGATTAATAAGGCATAACAATATTTTGATTTAGGGATCATATTTTTGATTAATCAGAATAAATTGATTTTATTTATTTTTAATCTTATAGTTATAGTCTCAAGGCCGCGCAGTCTTAACTGCTGGTCTAGTCGTTATCCTCTGTTTCACTAAGTGAAAATAAGTTAACGCTGTCTAACAGTTAGGTTAAGTTAGATATTGTGAAGATTTATACAACCTTATAAATCTTCTTCCGAATTTTATTAACGCCTGAGATAAATATCTTGGGCGTTTTTTTATGCTTTATTTTACAGAGCGAGTGTCTACGAGCGAACTGACACAACAAGAATTACAAAATATTCCTTTCTTTGATTACAGCTTTCATCTGAACCAAGATCGGGAGTTTTTCGGCTATGCCGACAAGAAAATATTTGCTTATTTTTTGAATAGATGTAATATTGTTGCCATAGGTAACAGGAATTTAAGAATGACCAGAAAACGCATTGCTTTGAGTGTTCCTCCTGAGATGGAAGAAGTTTTAGATAAGATTTCTGACTTAACAGGACAACCTAAGACAAAGATTATTTTAGAGATGTTAGAACAATATGTTCCAGTGCTTGAGCAAACTATAGAAGCCTTAGAGCAGATTAGAGATAACAAAGAAAATGCCTTGAGCATTGTTCAAAAATTTGCAGGTGATCTTTTGCTTGATGGTAACCAAAAGCTAGGACAGATTGCTACTGAGGTTAAGAACCTCAAATAACAGAAAAG
>NZ_VPEO01000113.1:0-2009 GCF_013417155.1 Acinetobacter sp. YH16052
GCATTAAGTCTAATGATAGATATTGTATGCGATTTGGCTCGCTATCATTCAGGTATAGTCTTTTGATAAAAAAAGCATGACTAAAAGCCATGCCTTGGGAATTCGTATAACGTGTATTATGTTAATTGTAGGAAAACTCAATAATTTTCTCTTTTCATTACTTTTCAAAAATATATTTTTTTTCCATGCTTATAGGACAAATAAACATATATTGAGCTTTAAACATTCCGTTTTTATCTTTTTTAATTTTTTTTACAGTCTCTTTAGATTGTAATACTTGTTCCAAATTTGCTAATAAATCTGTTTTTGCTTTATCTAGATCATTATTAAAAACACTCAAATTATATTTTTGATAATTACTCATGGCATAAGTAATAGCATCTAAATTCGTTTTATTATTTACTATTACGTCTGTAAAAAGGTCATATGCAACCAAACAGTAATTTTTGAACATATCTTTATTTCGAGCTAAAAATTCTTCTTTTTCACCTGCACAGCCAGATTTGTCATAAATAAACTTATTTCTATAATAATCGCTATCTTTTGGTGAATTTAAAATTACAACCCCATCCGGACTATACGAAAATAAATGATATCCAACATATCCTCCATAGGAATTTTTAGCATTTACTTCACCACAAACCACACTCTCACCAACAGAATTTTTGATTTCCCTTAAATTTTGAAACTTTGTAGAGTCAGGATCTTTCATTTCCTGCTTTACTTTACTTTGAGCCATATTTAAAAATTTATTTTTTTCAGCATAAACAGAACCAATTAAAAGAATATTAAGAATGATGAAGTATATTAATTTGTTCATGAAGTCCCCGTTATTTAATGAATAGACCATAATTTAACATAATGGTGGTTATACGAAATTGACAATATGTACAGGATTCTGTACATTTAGGATTGTAAAGTTTCAATCACTACCGCCTAGGTAGTCTAGCTAGCAGCGTTTTGACGCAGCTTACCCTATGAGGGATAGATATATGCATGTATTTACATATACGGACGCACGTAACAATTTAAAATCTGTTTTAGATAAAGTAATTGATGATGTAGACGTTGCTTTTATTACAAGAAAAGAAGGTGGCCATGCTGTAGTAATGGGACAAGATCATTACGATAGCTTAATGGAAACGTTATATCTCCTTTCATCTCCAAATAATGCAAGTCGTTTAAATGAATCAATTGCTCAATTACGTGCAGGGAAAACAAAACACAGAGAGTTGATTGAGGATGACGAATCGTAACGTCGAATGGACTGATAATGCCTGGGATGAATATATCTATTGGCAGACACAGGATAAAAAGATACTTAAGCGTATTAATACCTTAATCAAAGAATGTCAGCGAACACCTTTTGAAGGAACAGGAAAACCAGAACCTTTAAAAGCTAATCTTTCAGGATTTTGGAGTCGTAGGATTGATGAAAAGCATAGATTAGTTTATGAAGTGACAGATGAACGAATCTCTATAATTCAATGTCGATTCCATTACTAACAAGATCCCCTATTTTTAGGGGATTGTTTTTTTATTTAATACAAAATCTCATATGCGAAATTTAGGTGTTATTCCATATAACGCCATTAAAAAGATCTTTATCTTTCTGCCTATTTTCTTCAGTCTTACTTTCCGTGCTTAAAAACTTTTCAAAATCGGTTAGTTGACCCTTAAAAGATTCATCATTTTTCAGTTTGTTTAGAACCCAAGCCCCCAGTAGAATTTTACGTCTAGTATCATCTTTTCTTTGTCGATCAGAATTTTTCTTTTTTTCACGAGCAGCAATAGCTTGTTTTTGTGCTTTTAGTTGTCTTAATCGTTCTTCTTGCTTTGCAATTTTTTGCTCTAAAGTTTCAACACTCATACCATCACCATCTCAAGGAATCCCCCTCAAGCATAGGTCTGTTTGAATTGAAATTCAAGACAGCCCATGCTATCGTGGTTTTCCCGAAGGGCGCACTTAGCCATTGGATTTCATCCAATGGTGCGACAAGGGGTAAATC
>NZ_VPEO01000114.1:0-1991 GCF_013417155.1 Acinetobacter sp. YH16052
GAATCCATTCTTGTTTTTAGCGTCCTAGCCGGTCTTTGAAAAAAACTGCCCCCAGGAATCGAGCGCAGCGAGATTCAATAGAGTTTGAGCGAAGCGAAAACATAGGGCAGTTTTAAATGCCGTTTTTGATTTTTTTGGGCTTTTAATAATATAAAAAGCTTTTAAATGCTTTTAAGAGCCTTGAAAGTATTGATATACGTGCGTTTCAGAGGACATACCGACACAAATAGTTTGTCATACCGACACAAATAGTTTGTTCAAAAACACCAATACCGACACAAATAGTTTGCATTAAGACACATAAAAATATAATGTGTCTTTATATACATAAAAATAATGGTGTCTTAATGAAAGGCGGGTTAGTTGTAAAAGATAATGCTCTTATGAATGCCAGTTACAACTTAGAGGTAACAGAACAAAGGTTAATTTTATTGGCAATTATCAGTGCTAGAGAAACAGGGAAAGGAATTACTGCTGACAGTAAACTAGAAATTCATGCCAGTGATTATGCAAAACAGTTCAATGTCACAAAAGAAGGGGCTTACAAGGCTTTAAAAGAAGCTGTAAACAACCTATTTGATCGACAATTTTCATTCCAAGAAGAAACATCAAAAGGGATTGGTATTGTTCGCTCACGATGGGTTAGTCGTATTAAATACATTGATGATTCTGCTCTACTAGAAATCACCTTTGCCCCTGATGTAGTTCCACTAATTACACGACTTGAGAAACACTTTACAAGCTATCAGATTAATCAAGTTTCAGGACTTACAGGCAAGTATGCAATACGACTTTATGAACTATTGATAACATGGCGTGAGGTAGGTAAAACTCCAATTTTGAAACTAGCGGATTTCAGAAGTCAGTTAGGAGTTGAACCTAATGAATACAAAGCAATGAATCATTTTAAAAGTCGTGTTTTAGAACCATCATTACAGCAAATTAATGAAAAAACAGACATTAAAGTGAAGGTAGAACAACATAAAAATGGTCGTTCAATTAGTGGTTTTTCATTCAGATTCAAACAAAAACCACAGCCAAAAGTAGAACAAAAAATCGACCCTAAACGAGATCCAAACACACCCGATTTTTTTGTTGAAATGACCGATGCCCAACGGCATTTGTTCGCACATAAATTATCTGAACTACCCGAAGTTGGTAGCGAATATGCAGAGATCGGAGAGTCAGCCGAAGACTTTACGAAACGCCTTGC
This sequence comes from Acinetobacter sp. YH16052, assembly GCF_013417155.1. GTDB lineage: Bacteria > Pseudomonadota > Gammaproteobacteria > Pseudomonadales > Moraxellaceae > Acinetobacter. The sequence continues at coordinate 1,214 of NZ_VPEO01000114.1, forward strand.
CGACATGCTTTTAGAGCCAAAAAAATTCAGGATGTTTTATCCGCTACTGGAACAGCTCGGCTTTGGTTCTAAAAAAATCCAATCTGCACCAATTAAACAGGTCGATGAACCTAAGTTTATTGAGTTGCGAAATATGCAAGTGAACAGCTTGTCGTTCAATATGTCCCGTGACAAGAAATTCGCTCACTTAAAGCAGGAGAACGAATCTCCAGATGATTTTATGCAACGGCTTCGCATCATGCTAAAAGACCCAAAACAGCAACTTCAATTTTATGACTACGTGAATGCCAAAAAGTAGCAATTAATCCTCTAAAAAAGATTTCAAAACGCCCCAAACTTTGGGGCTTATTTTTATCTTTTTCAGAGGTCGATTTTTTGTTTCTCGGAGAGAAACGCGTAAGCGTGCATTCCCTCCTGCTGTCGGGAAATGATAAATCTCCAAACCGCTAAAAATTTTATTGTTAGCAAAGCACCAATATCGAATTTCACCCCATAGCGCAAAAACCGCCTAAAATCGCATTTAAGCGCCTTTTCTTCAAAAACAGGGGAATCTAGCCAAACAGGGCTAAAAACGCCAATAAACGCAAAATAGGAGCATTTAGACTATGAAATTGAGTGATGCCGAAAAAAATAATCGTTTGTCAGAGGTACTTTTAAAGAAATCAGATCGAGAATATTACGATTTAGAAATCACTGAAGATCATCAAAAACTTTATGATCAGTACGTTTCAGGTGATTTAAACAAGCAAGATTTTGAAGAACAACTAAACAAATTGAT
>NZ_VPEO01000115.1:0-1979 GCF_013417155.1 Acinetobacter sp. YH16052
CTGCTTTTGGCTTTAGGTTTAGTTAGTATAAATACCGCATATGCTCTACCTAGTAATTTAACAGAAGATGTTTACTTGAAATCATATTCATGTGGCGCAGATAGCTGTTATTTAGATATAGAGCTTGCCAATATTCAAGCTGTTTCTATTTCAACATTTTGTGGAGATAGAAAATATTGCACGCAATATCATAAAGCCTATGAAAAAATAGAATCTCAAGCTGGTGAATACCATGATGAGGAAAATTATCCAAAATATGAAATTGACCGAAAAGCAAAAGTTACATTAAAGCTTGTTAATAATGACTTTTCTGGTGAAAAAATGTATGAAGTTACAGCTATTTCATATATCAAAGATTAATTAAATATCTAACTATTTAACAAATGTAAATTTGGCAATATTAATGAATAAATTATTTTTTATAAACACAATCATACTAAGTCTGATGCTTACAGCATGTGATAAACCACAAACTGCTGAACAGCAACCTAAACAAGAGATAAAACCAGCTGCTCAGGTTCAAGTCGCATCAGAGGTCAAACCTAAAGAGGAAGAAATAGCTCCAGCTGCTCCAAGTATGAGTTATGAAGCTTTATATGTTTCTGACAGTGGTGTTGGTTATGATAACGTTTTTTCATTGCAAGATATTCCTGATTCGATGTCAAAAGCTTTGATTTATCAAACAAAGGCTGGTCCACATAATATTATGGAAGATGTTGTTGAGGATCCTGAAGCCCTAGGATATTTAGAGCTTGAACGAGCTTATAAATTTGGTAATAAGTATGTTTTAGTAGTTTCAACTGGTGAAAATGGCAATAGTTGTCCTGCAACTACATATACTTTTTCTTATGATATCAAATCAGAAAGTGTAATAGGAAAAACTGAAATAGACGGCTGCTCAGAAGTTGTTGAAGCTTTTGCCGATGGCAATAAGTTGACTGTCAAAAAAGATGAAAAACCAACCATTATTTATAATGGTGAAGTGAAATAATATCCCCATTTAACATAATGGCTGTTATACGAAACGAGAGTGTTAGAACCCATTTAAAGTGTCTATATTCTCACCAATAAAAATGTCCGGTTTCTCCGAGGTAAAATATGACTTTTGAACAAAAATAAGCCATTGTTTATTCTTTTTATTTCCAACAAAATTCCAGAACTCATCTACTTCGAGAGATTCATAATGACTTTGCTGAGGCTGAATTTCATAGGTTGATTCAGTTAAAGTACGTAAAACTTTACCGATACTGATGCGCTCAACTTCAGCAATATCTCGTATACCGCTGCCTCTGACCATCAACTGTAATATTTTACGAGTAATACCTGACTTACATCCTAGATAGCTCAGTGCATGATCACCAATAAACTGACGTTTACAGTCTTTGCACTGATAGTTTTGTTTCCCATCTACTTTGATACCATTTTTCTTTATACTATCACTGAGGCAGGTTGGACATTTGATTGCTAGAGTTATTTGCATTTCTCTATTTTATCAAAATCCAATCGGCTTTTTCTTCAGCATACTTTTTGAAACACTACCGAGGAGATTATTTATGACATTTAATAACAATGAAAATACACGTGTGTGGTTTATTACAGGTGCAAGCAGTGGACTAGGATACGAATTCACAAAAAAAGCATTGGAGTCAGGAGAGAAGGTTGTTGGTGTTGCTAGAAATATTGAAAAACTGAATGAGTTAAAATGCCAGTTTGAAGGAATGTTACTTCCTTTAAGTCTTGATGTTACTGATAGAAGTGCTGTTTCGACTACAGTGGAAACTGCCATTAAACATTTTGGAAGACTCGATATTGTCATTAACAATGCAGGGAATATGGTAATGGGAATGATTGAAGAATTTAGTGAAGATGAAGTTAGAAGCCAAATGGAAACTAATTTCTTCGGTACAGTATGGGTAAGTCAAGCTGTTATGCCGTACTTGCGGGCACAAGAATCAGGTCATATTATCCAGATATCTAGT
>NZ_VPEO01000116.1:0-1966 GCF_013417155.1 Acinetobacter sp. YH16052
TTACGTCCAAAGATCAAAATACTATCGACATGTTTTGCAATTTAACAGAAGCTCAGATCAGTAAATACAGCATCATATTATCCAAAGAGCACTCCATTTCAGATTTAGCAGGTACAAAAGACTATCTTGCATTTCAATCATGGTTAGCGAATATCCTGCGAGATCCTAAAGGCGTGAGCAAAGGTACAGCCGACAGAATATTTACAACCCTGAGAGAAAAAACCGACTTCGGAAAGTGATAAATTTTTATTGTCATGCTTATTTCAAGCGAAGCAGCTACATGAGCAAGGTATGAATAACACTCAGATTGCTAAACAATTGAATGTAGCAAGGATGACTGTAATTCGTTGGTTAGGGGTGTAACAGTGAGCCTAATTCAAGTTATTAGCGCTTTTGCGTTTATATCAATTTAGTGAATTAATTTTAATTTATGTACTTGAAAAAATGATTATCACCGCCATTAACAATATGCTAAGATAAGGTTGTCTAAAGTATCACTATGTACCTAATTATTTTATAACGCAAGTTCTTCAAACCGTTTTATCTTTCCTGCACGCCTTTAATTACAAGCATTTCAGCCAATTCTGTTATGTTGTGCTTTCGTATTGCCTGCCTTTTGATTGATATATTATTAATAGATACTTAGAGTACATATGAGGATTAAATACTAATTAAATTATAAGGAGAGAATAGAACAATATGCCTAGAAGAAAGATTATTCGTGGTGATGTAGGAGAGTATAGAAACTACAATATCAATGATATATACACATACGATCAAGTCCAATTGGATATCATCATTGACGCTCTGGAGTACTATCAAGAGTTGTCAGAGCAAGACAGTACCAGCGACTATGTTGTATTTGACATTACAATAAACACAGATGAAACAACAAAGTCCCAACTATTCAATGGAGAGCATTATGATGATGGTCTTGAATATGTTGCTTTTAATCCGAATAGCCTAAAGCAGGTATTACCCGCAGAGAACTATTACTACAGATGGACACGAGAGTTTAAAACCAAATATGGTATGGGGGAACATTATCATTTGATGGTAATAGCAAATCATTTCCCCCCAAGTCAGTTAAGAACGATACAAGAAGCTGTGAAAAACTTAGATGGGGTATTAACTGCATTTCTCAGCCCGAGAGAGTTAGAAGATGACGATCCTAGAGGAAAGATACATTTTCATTGGTTAAACCGTGATGGTGTAGATGGTATCGATGATGCTGTGACTAGGCATTGTTACCGAGCAAAGTTAGATCAAAAGCTGAAAGGTATGAAAAGATCTTTCGATGGAAGCAGAGAGATGAAGCCGTTATTACCTGTCAGTTCAAGAAAACAACAACAGTTTATAGCTCAGCATAACGTTGAAGTTATGTTCTAGCTTAGCAATGCTATAACCCACCTTCAAATCATACCGTAATGATATAAAAGAACGCCGTAAAAGCGCTGTAAAGGGTCTTGCCCTTGGGTAGGTACCACAAAAGACAAACAGCGCTAAAAAGAGCTTAAATCATTACTCTAACGCAAGTACCAATTCTGCACTTTCAAGTGCAACAACAAAGCCTAAGCAATTCAAACCCACAAGCATACCGTTTGATGGGCGAGGTATTGCTTTTTTTAATTTTAATAACAAAGAGGAAATCTAATTATGGCAACAACAATTCAGGGTTATTACAAAGGACTACATTTACCGAGTTACATTGAATATGACCCACACAATATGCAGAAAGCAAACTCAATTTTAGCTATCGCTTTTCAAGAAAAGCACCAGCTATATGAGTTTGAACTGCCGATAGGTACTAAGTTTGATCAGTTTGGTGCGTACAAACTTTACCCTAAAGATCCAACTTCTAAATTCTTGTGGAAGTTGGTTAAGAACGACCATTACAACTTATGTATCTACACGCACCTTGATATTGATGCTACGCTAAAATGTGTGAATAAACTAAATTCTGATT
>NZ_VPEO01000117.1:0-1951 GCF_013417155.1 Acinetobacter sp. YH16052
GCAAGGCATGAAAATGCGGATGTGCCATCATTTTTCCATCGTTCCCCCTGGTCACTTCCGTTGTTCTTAAAAAACCTGCTACACCTGACTTAAATCGCTTAGTTTCAATCAGTCGCTTCCATGAATCATTCATGTGCTTCAAAGTGTCACGCAATTCGGTAACAGGCGGATTTTTCACAGTCAGAGTTAGGAATACCCAACGATGGGTAGGAAAGCGTTCCTGAATATTTGGCAATTGCTGAAACATAACTGCCCTCCAGAGTAGAGATCTGCGCCACTGACATACAGGACAATGACGGACACGGCAAAAAAATGCTTGCTTGAGAACCAATTTTCCCTGATCGGGATTAACTCCAAATTTCAAAATACCTGAACAGCCGTTAATTCGGTCTGCATATTTTGAGAGTTCAACGGAGTAGTTATAGAGAATTTTAACGGATTCAGCATCGGAGCGATGTTCATCCCAAGAAACTTCATGAGGTGAAATTTCTGTTAAAAAATTGATTCCAAGATCGGAATTATGGCAAGATTGAGTCATTAAAAAGCTCGTTTAAGTTTTGTTGGATCGCACCTCAAAATTTACGGGCTTTTTATCTATCTGTCAAACCATGCTAAAAGCCACGCCACACAAGGCATAGAGCCACATTTTTAATATCGAAGTTATCCCTTAATAATAAATACAAGGAAAAACACCCCAAAAATCCCCATTTTTGCCCCCTTTTCAGATGCCTTTTTTTTGATTTTTCACCCCTAGCCAATTCGTGATGATTTTTCAGTAATGCACGCTTCCGCGTTTCTCATTCGAGAAACAAAAATCGGGTCGTCGCTTTGCTCGGTTTTTCCCGCTTAGAATTTTTATGGGAGCTTGTAATCAAGGAAGAAAGGTTTTGGAATTTTTATGATGGGGTCGTCACTCGTAGACACTCGTTCGGCTTTTCCCGAAATAACATGAAGGGCGCACTTTACCATTGGAAAAAATCCAATGGGTGCGAAACGCCAAAAAGGGAAAATTTCCAATTTTTCATTTTTGGCGTTCTTGGGGTTAAGGGGTCGAACCCCTTACGCAACGTCCGTTTTTGAGTGAAACGAAAAAATGGGTAAGTGCGCCCTTCGGGATTTGTCATACAAAACTGAAATTCGTTAAACGATTGCCTATCCTGCCATAGCGATTTTTGTTTTTTGGCGTTTAGTCGTGACTAAGATCGTGGAATTAATCTCTTTAAACCATCTTCAAATTCTTGGTCGCTTAATTCCCCTGAAACGTATTGATCATAGAGCTGCTGATGTTCTTCTGTAATTTCTAGGTCGTAATATTCACGGTCTGATCTGTTCAAAAAGACTCGTTCCAAACGTCGGTTTTTTTCTGTATCCATGATCACTCCGCATATTCATTGAATTTGGGTGCATAGACATATCGGCGATATTCAGGTTTGAACTGAAACGCTACTCGACCCTCTCCAACGTCCTGTACTTCCTCAGAGGACGAAATCATTTCTTCCGTGGTGATTTCATCTTCAGGCTTGAGAATCCCCTTTAAAACGCCTCCTGTTGCGATAAAACGCATCTTATGGACTTGTTTGGTCATCTCATGCAGCCAAGCACCCTTATCACCCTCTAAAGCCAAATCAGACGGTTTTACGCTGTATTTGAGCGTTTCACAGATTGCCTTGTCGAGTTGTTTGCGCCCTTTTTCGTCTAAAGTGGCTTTTACGGCTTTCACGTTCACCGATGGCAAGTAGTCAGCTCGCAAGGCTTTCGCCCACATTTCGACCCAATCGCCTTGTTTTATATAATTAATCGTGAAGTAACTAGGCTTAACCAACAGCAAGGCATGAAAATGCGGATGTGCCATCATTTTTCCATCGTTCCCCCTGGTCACTTCCGTTGTTCTTAAAAAACCTGCTACACCTGACTTAAATCGCTTAGTTTCAATCAGTCGCTTCCATGAATC
>NZ_VPEO01000118.1:0-1944 GCF_013417155.1 Acinetobacter sp. YH16052
TGCACCGACTGAAACAGCATATTGAATAGTTTTCAAGGCATAGTCTTTCGTCCATTGCGAACCTGCAAACCCCATCATTAAGACACTAGCTGACACCACGATATACATTTCAACCAACGCCAAAACCAAGAACGCACAAATCAAGGCAAATGCAATCATGATAATGATTGAAGCAATCAGCATCCCCAATGAATCAATAGGCGACCAAGCACTTACCGAGTTTAAAATCTCTTGGACGATCTTCCAGCCGTTCACAAAAAAATCTGAGGGTGTAAGCAGACTGTAGCCACTGGCGGTAGATGCAGCCTGCCTGAAGCTATTTACAATCGCTTCAGCGAACGTTGCTGAGTTCATCAAAAGCCATGACATAAAGCCAGAATCAAAAAATTATTATGTGATCAGATTTCTTTTCTGCTCAAACTGCTCTTCAATTTTTGAACTCAAAAAATTGACAATAGGCTGCAAAGCATAATGCTCCTCTTGCCAATTTTGTTTGCCGATTTCCCCTCTATATTCCTGTATAAGTCGCTGCAATACGAATTTCTGCTCATCAGAAAGCTGAGACATAACCCATCGTGCAGCATTGTCTTTTGAAGCAATATCCTTCATCACTAAACTAAAATAGATCCGGCATAAAGCTAAAATCTGGTTTCTTTCATCTGCATCCTCATCCCAATGCGCTACAATTTCGGGATAAGTGTCAGACATTGCTTGCCATAGTTCTTGATCAGAAATTTCAGGTGCCCATTGGTTTAAAGCTGGCCCAAATAAAACTGTATGATGAGATCTCGCTTTTCTAAGCAATATACTAATATCTGGGTCTTTCTGTGAGCTCAATATTCCACCTTCTTTAAGCTCTTCACGCAGCCATTCACCAAATTGCATTTCATAACTTAAAGGATAAATTCCAGACTGAATCTCATCTTTTAATAAAATAGTAACTTCTAATGGCCTTTGTAATTCCCCAACAGGCTGTGAAATTTTTAGTAATTCTTGTGCAAGCTGCTCACGTAAAGCAGAAGTTAATGGTTGAGTGACCACGACCAGTACATCAAGATCACTTTCTGGCCCTAAACCACCGTCAACAGCTGAACCATAAAGATAAATTGCAAATAATGATTCCGCTAAAAGCTGCTGTAATTTTTCTTGTAGATATTCTAACTGAATTAAATCAGGCATCACTCACTCCTTTAATGGAAGATTAAATAATTCTCTATCTCGATTTTCGGTTAAGTATTTATCGAGTTGAGCCATTAACTTTTCATGAGCAACAGTGTCATTTTCGACGATTTTTAACATACAAGAGCCGATTAAAATCTTACGTCTTGTATCATTCTTTCGTTCTAACTCTTTTTGCTTAGAACGTTCACGAGCTACAGCAGCTTGTTTTTGAGCTTTTAACTGTTTTAACCGCTCTTGTTGCTTAGAAATTTGTTGTTCCAATGACTCAATTTTCATCTTTAACATACCTTTCAAATAGAGGAAATCCCCCTAAATCATAAGCGCACTTGAACATTGCTTTCAAGTTGCTATATGATTGTTGTGGGTTTTCCCGAAGGGCGCACTTTCCCAAACTAAAGTTTGGAGTGCGTAAGGGGACACCCCTTAACCCCGAAAAAAAATTTTCAATTTTTTTTTAAAAACACTTGTCAATGGGACTTTACATCGTGGCTATTTTTCACTTTTCAGTAAAAAATATTAGTCGATCAGATGGTCGAAGTGCTGTTGCGTGTGCTGCATATAGATCAGGGGAAAAATTGAAAGATGAACGCTATGGAAAAGAGCAGGATTACACGAAGAAAACAGGCATAGAATTTAAAAATATCTATGCGCCTGAAAACACCAAAAAAGAATTATTAGATCGGGAAACGCTTTGGAATACGGTCGAAACCATTGAAACTAGAAAAAACTCTCAATTATCAAGAGAATTTGAAGTTGCATTTC
>NZ_VPEO01000119.1:0-1902 GCF_013417155.1 Acinetobacter sp. YH16052
CGGACATTTTTATTGGTGAGAATATAGACACTTTAAATGGGTTCTAACACTCTCGTTTCGTATAACAGCCATTATGTTAAATGAATGATAATTGACATTTTGTTCATTAATACTGATATGCAACGAATTTTATTATATGTCACCCCTCAATTACAAATATAAATGACTGCTCGTCTAATCATCTCCATTACACAATTAAATGTTAAAATGCATAGCTACTTCATCTAAGATAAAATATATGTATCCAAATCTACAGCACAGCTTCGAAAACAGCGTCATTCTCGTTGTAGAAGATGATTATGATATTGGTGACATTCTTGAAAAATACATAAAAAATGAAAACATGCAGGTCATCCGTGCATTGGATGGACAACAAGCTTTAGAGTGCCTAAAAGCCAACTCTATCGACCTGATTCTCCTTGATATTAAATTACCCAAACTAAATGGCTGGGAAATTCTACAAATCATCCGTCAAACAAGTCATTTACCTGTCATTATGCTGACTGCCTTAGATGATCAAGTGAATAAGATCATGGGGCTAAAAATGGGTGCTGATGACTTTATTATTAAGCCATTTAACCCAAACGAAGTGATTGCACGAATACAAGCCGTACTTAGACGAAGTACAAGCCAAAATATGGAAATAACTAATATTATTCGTTATAGAAATATTGAAATTAATCCAGATCATCATCAAGTTTACATTTCAAATGGTCAAAGAAATCAGTTGCTCAACCTTACGTTAACTGAGTATAAGATACTGTTTTTGATGGCAAAAACACCGAATAAAGTCTTTACACGTAATGAATTGATCCAAAACTGTATGCCTGAAAGTGATGCTTTAGATCGCCCTGTAGATAGCCATATCAGCAAATTACGCAAAAACCTTGAAGAAAATGATGTAAATGGCTTATTAATCCATGTCCGTGGCGTGGGGTATCGCTTAGATCAAAGTCATGAAATTTAACTTTTTTAAAAATTCTGTTGGAATTAACTTCCAGTTTATTATCATGATGAGCCTATTCAATTTAGGCATTACGCTGTTATCTTTCATGATTGGCTATTTTGTTTATAGCTGGGCGATAAAAATAGGTTTTCTAAATACACAAGTTATTAATTCAAATGAATTTTCAGTTACCTCCGTTGACTTTATCTGGCTGTTTTTAGTGCTATTAACAGGCTTTTTTCTTTCTACTATCCTCGCCTTTAAATATGGAAAACGCTATACACAGCCAATTAGTGATTTAGCAGATGTTATTCAACAAATTCAACAAGGCAATTTAGCACTCAGAATTAAACAGCCACATCATGATATTCCACATGAAATCAAGTCTCTTATTGAGAACTTCAATGAAATGGCAAACCAACTTGAAGTATCAGTTAAGAATTCAACTGTTTGGAATGCTGCAATTGCACATGAATTACGAACACCTGTGACAATATTACAAGGTCGCTTGCAAGGTATTGTCGATGGTATATTTATTGCCGATAAAGCTTTACACCTAAGCTTATTGAACCAAGTCGAAGGCTTATCTTACCTTGTGGAAGATTTACGGACACTGACACTTATTGAAAATAAACAATTACGATTAGAACTAGAAAAGACCAATTTAAAAAATAGTATTGAAAAATGTCTGCAGATGTTTAATGAACGGTTTCATGTTAAAGGTTTAACTATTGTTTTAAATTTGACGGATAAATTGGTTTGCGTTGATATAAGAAGGATGGAACAGGTCTTTATTGCATTGTTCTCTAACTTTCTAAGATATTCGAATGCTGGAAAAATAAATATTACATCTGTAACCACAGCAGAACATTGGGTATTGACGTTTGAAGATGAAGGTCCTGGTATTGATGAATCGCATCTTAAACACCTGTTCAAACCCTTCTATCGACTGGAAG